>JBFFND010000108.1:0-7305 GCA_041563375.1 Gammaproteobacteria bacterium
ATGTAAAAGACATTGTCAAACAGGATGGCTATTTCGAAGTACATACCGCAGATCAGGTATACAAAACGCAGTCGGTGTTGTTGAGTATTGGTCGAAGGGGTACACCAAGAAAGCTGGGTGTTGCGGGTGAAGAGCAGTCGAAGGTGGTGTATCGACTGATTGATCCGGCGCAGTATGCGCATAAGCACGTACTGGTGGTGGGCGGCGGAGATAGTGCGCTTGAGGCAGCCGTCAGTATCGCTGAAGAAGAAGGCAGTGTTGTAACGCTGTCATATCGCAGTGAGGCCTTTTCACGCGCCAAGGAAAAAAACAGGGCTAAAGTCGATGCAGCGGTTAAGCAGGGTCGAATGAAGGTGTTGTATAAATCCAATGTTACACAGATTAATGAATCAACAGTAGCGCTTGAGCAGCAGGGCGAGTTAATAGAGATAAAAAACGATGCGGTTATTGTGAGTGCAGGCGGTATTTTGCCAACAGCCTTTTTAAAGCAGGTGGGTATCGAAGTGGAGACAAAATATGGTACAGCATAGCTATGCACATTAATGAACGCTTTAACATTTCAGTATTAGAGTATGCAGCGAACATAAACGCATGAATATTAATATCGGCCAGACATCTATTAAAAGGCTCATTCTTGCTGTGGCATTGATTATTTCAGCAGAAGGCGTGTTTGCGCTTACGCTGGAAGATGCGCAGCGTGCAGTAAGTTTGCGTGATTATCAACGTGCGGTATATATCTACGACCAGCTGGCCAGGCAAAACGATAAGGATGCCCAGTATTCTCTGGCTTCGATGTATAAATCAGGCAAGGGCGTCAAACAGAATAATCAGTCAGCGCTTTACTGGTATCAGGCGGCTGCAAAGCAGGGGCATGAGAAAGCGCAGTATAACCTGGGTGTGTTGTTAGAAGATAAAGCAGAATTCGATAAAGCGGAATACTGGTATAAGCAGGCTGCCAGGCAGGGCAATAAACGCGCCATCAATCGTTTGCAGAATCTGCATAAGAAAGTAATTTCTGAAGATGTTCCAGTCCAGGTTCTGCTGGAGCGGGCTATTCTTAAAAAAGATCAGCAGCTCATTGAACAGGCACTGAATCAGGGTGCTGATGCGAATAAAGCGAATGATTTTGGCAAAACACCATTGATTCTGTCAGTTGAACAGCAGCATGAACCAGCAGTCATAAAAATTCTTAAATATAACGTCAATGTGAACAGCAAGGATAATTATGGTGAGAATGCCCTGTTAATTGCAGCGAGACTGGGTAATGAGAAAATCGTCAAGCATTTGTTGCGTGCCGGAGCGGACAAAAATAGCAGGGATAAGCAGGGTAATAGTCCCCTGATTTTAAGTTCGGCAGCCGGGCATGAAGCAGTTACCCGTTTGCTGCTTGATTACAGGGTAAATATATCGCTGTCTAATAGTGCAGGAAAAACAGCCATTGATCTGGCCGATCAATATAAATACCAGAATATCGTAGCCATGTTAAAGGCGCAAGGCGCAACGCTGAGTGTGCAGAAAAATACATCCACAGGAGCTAATGTCGCGGGTTTACAACAGCTTATTAGAGCGCGCAGTGCACAGGGGGATCAGGCGTTTTCCGGCTGGACAGAGCTGATGATTGCATCCTGGCTGGGTGAGGCGAAGACAGTGAGGCAGTTGCTGGGTGCTCAGTCGGTGAAGATCGACCAGCTTGATAAAGATGGTCATAGCGCCCTGTCGCGAGCGGCGATCAAAGGTCATGTTGAGATAGTTTCGCTGTTGTTAGCCAGGCGGGCAGACCCGGACTTACAGCATGCTTCTGGTCGTACGCCACTCCATTGGGCGGTCGCAGGTGAATACCCCGAAGTGGTTAAACAGCTATTGCAGCATGGTGCCAATGTAGATGCCAGAACGAAGTCAGGTGAGACAGCCCTGCATCTGGTTTCCCGGCATAAAAATATCGACATAGCCGCCAGTTTAATAAGTAAAGATGCGAATGTTGATTTGAAAAACGAGAATGGCGTGACACCATTAATGATGGCGGCGGATGCTGGCAATGCGGACTTACTTGATTTGTTGTTAACGCATAATGCTGATAAAACTGTGCAGGATAAACACGGAAGAAGTGTAATCTGGTATGCGGTGAGTCAGAAAAACCAGCATGTGCTTAATCGACTGTTGCTGGAAGACTATGATATTAATACACATGATGAGCAGGGCTCCACGGTATTGCATCAGGCAGCAATAAAGGGCAGTGACCAGGTGGTGAAGGTTCTGATTGAGCACGGCGTTGATGTCAACACGCAGAATAAAACCGGCAACACCGCGTTGATCCTGGCGGCAGATCTTGGACGTACATCGGTTGTTGATGTTTTGTTAAATAATTCCGCGAATCCGGATATGCAGAATGTGCTGGGCGATACGGCGCTGATTCGTGCCGTGATCAACAACCGTGAGTCCGTGGTTTCCAGGCTGTTGAAGGCCGATGTTGATATCAGAATAAAAAATAAAAAAAGAGATAGAGCTTTGCCGCTGGCGCAGGCAGCAGGCTACAGGAATATTGAAAAAATGCTGACAGAATATAAAAACAGCAAAAGTATTCTCAGGTTCTTTAATTGAAATTACTGCCGGGGTAATAGTGTGGGGGTAATGGTGTTTCATCAGCCAGCTGCAGTATTGATGTCAGCAGTTTTGTGCGAAAGTGGCCTGGTGCAGAAAGCATTGGCTTGATCCGGCCCAGCTGAATTAATCAGTTAAGCTGTCTTTCGGCTTCTGCAGATTGTTTTTAAGCGCCGATTCCCGTGCGGTGTGAATGGCATCGGCCATTGCCTTGCCCTCCAGTCCAGCATCCTTTAGTGCCTGTATATCCACCTCTTTAATAATCTGCAGGGCCTGTCGATAATAATCTGCCTGCGGGTAAGGTTTGTGTTCATAGCCGGTGCGGCCACGGCTGTCTGCGGTGCAGGCGAGCAGGAACTTTTCAAAGCGTTCCGGTTTGCGCAGGGCATCGACCTGTTCCAGGGTGCGTAGCAGGGTGCCGGTTTTTATTTCAAAGGCGCGGTGTACATGCAGGTGGTATTTGGCGGTGACACTGGCCAGTTCACGAAATGCATTGGGAATGCGCAGGCGCTTGCACAGCTGTTGAATCGGTTTTATGCCATTGGCTTCATGGCCGTAATGGCTGGGCCAGTTCTCTTCAGGCGTTAGTGCCTTGCCCAGGTCATGGCAGAGCGCGGCAAAACGGGTCTCTTCGTCATCACTGAGCAGGCAGGCCTGCTGTAACACCATCAGGGTGTGAATGCCGGTGTCGATTTCCGGGTGGTGCTCAATCGGTTGCGGTACGCCGAACAGCGCATCGATTTCCGGCAGAATGATTTTCAGTGCGCCACAGCTACGCAGCACCTCGATAAACACCTCCGGGTTGCGTTCACCCAGTGCCTTGTAGAATTCCTGCCAGACACGCTCCGCCACCAGTGCATCCACATCGCCATGCTGCACCATCTGGCTCATCAGTTCGGTGGTTTCTTCGGCCACGCTGAAACCTAAATGGGCATAGCGCGCGGCAAAACGGGCGACGCGTAATATGCGTACCGGGTCTTCGGCAAAGGCCGGGGAGACGTGGCGCAGCAGTTTTTGCTGCAGATCCGTCTGGCCATGATAGGGGTCGATGAGGTTGCCGTCGGTATCTCTGGCCATGGCATTGATGGTGAGATCGCGGCGACGTAAGTCCTCCTCAAGGCTGACGTCGGGTGAGGCATGGACTTCAAAGCCCCGGTAGCCGGGTGCGGTTTTACGCTCGGTGCGCGCCAGTGCGTGTTCGTCTTTTGTTTTCGGGTGCAGAAATACCGGGAAGTCACTGCCCACCTGCTGGTAGCCGGCCGAGAGCATTTCATCCACAGTTGCACCCACCACGACCCAGTCTTTTTCTTTGACCGGGTAGTTAAGGAGTTCATCACGGACTGCGCCGCCGACTAGATAGGTTTGCATCATAAAAGTATACGTTTGCCAGCTGAAAAGAAAAAGGCACAACGGCGTATTGCGGTTGTGCCTTTGTCAGGGCCAGTAGCCGGGCTGCGAGCAGCCTGTGGCCAGGCTATTTGCTTAATATGGCCTGTGCAGCAGAAATCGCCACGCCCTGCTTGACCTTGTCACCGAGCACCGCTTCCAGTGCGCTCAGGCAGAGGATAATGTTCTCTGCGCGGCTGCTGTGGCCCATCAGGCCAATGCGCCATACCTTACCGGCCAGTGCGCCCAGGCCAGCACCGATTTCCAGGTTGAACTCATTGAGTAGCTGGCTGCGTACGGCCGCATCCTCTACGCCTTCGGGGATGGTAACCGAGTTGAGCTGTGGCAGGCGGTCGGCTTCGGGGACTACAAAACTCAGCCCCAGTGCCTCAATGCCTGCACGCAGCGCCATGTGGTTGTGCTGATGGCGTTTCCAGGCATTTTCCAGGCCTTCGTCCTGCAGCATTACCAGTGATTCATGCAGTGCATACATGGCGTTAACCGGCGCGGTATGGTGGTAGGCGCGTTTGGTGCTGCCCCCCCAGTAACCCATAATCAGGTTCATATCCAGGAACCAGCTCTGCACGCGGTGTTTGCGGTTTTTAATGATTTCAGTGGCGCGTTCGCTGAAGCTGACCGGTGAGATGCCGGGGGTGCATGACAGGCATTTCTGTGTGCCGGAGTAGATGGCATCTATGCCCCAGTCGTCTACCCGCAGTTCGCTGCCGCCGAGTGAGGTCACTGCATCGACAATGGTCAGGCAGTCGTATTTGCGTGCCAGTTCGCACAGGGTTTTTGCATCGGATCTTGCGCCGGTTGAGGTTTCAGCGTGTACAAATGCCAGTACTTTGGCATCCGGGTTGGCCTTAAGTGCCTCTTCCACCTTGTTGCAGTCAACCGCCTGGCCCCAGTCATCTTCCACCATGATCGCGGTGGCACCGATGCGCTCGACGTTTTCTTTCATGCGCCCGCCGAATACACCGTTCTGGCACACAATCACCTTGTCGCCTGGTTCCAGCAGATTAACAAAGCAGGTTTCCATGCCCGCAGAACCCGGTGCGGAAACCGGAACGGTCAGCTGGTTACTGGTTTGAAACGCGTACTGTAGCAGGGTTTTGACCTCGTCCATCATGTCCACAAACAGCGGATCCAGATGGCCGATGGTTGGGCGGGCAAGGGCGCTGAGAATGCGCGGGTGAACGTCTGAGGGGCCTGGCCCCATCAGGGTGCGTACCGGCGGCTGAAAAGATGAAATGCTCATAAATAGTTCCTGGATATGTCTGCTAGGGGAAACTCTGGTCCGGGACATGTTGCGGCCCGGCGCTCGAAAGTCCCGATAATGCCATAAAAATAAATTAAAAACCGCCCAGATTTAATAGGTGATTAGCTTTATTTGCTGATTATCAACGGCAGAGCGCCCGTTCAGGTGTAGCTTTGCAGTATGCTTTGCAGGCGCCCCTGATCGACCGGTTTGGTCACGAAATCATCCATGCCGGCGGCCAGGCTGAGGGTACGGTCATTGGCGGTGGCTTTTGCGGTGAGTGCAATAATCGGCAGGTGATTCAGGCCTTTTTCCAGACGCCGCCACTGGCGGGTGGTTTCCATGCCATCCAACTGCGGCATGTGCAGATCCATAAACACCAGATGGTAGGGGTGGTGGTTCATGGCATAGAGTGCGGTATTGCCGTCGGTGGCAATATCCACCTTGTGGCCAAGCTCCGCCAGCATGCTGTAAACCACGCTGGCATTGATTTCGTTATCTTCCACCACCAGAATATTGAGTGCTGTTTTATGTGCGGCTACGGTGCTGGATGGATCGGCAATTGTCTTGCTGCTTTTTTTGCGCAGTGCATTGCGCAGGCTGTTTTTCAAAATATCCAGTGAAACCGGTTTAACAATCTGCTCGGCGCTGTCCGGCAGATTCTGTACATCGGCCTGTTCCAGGTTGTGCAGGTAGCTGGCAAAAATAATCGGCGCGTCGTATTTCGCTTCAGTATGGATGCGCATCATCAATTCATGCATATTTTTGTATTGCCGATCCTCACACAGAATGATGGCGTCGAAGCGTTTATTTTTCTGCTGGCTCCAGATCAGGTGTGCGATCAGGTTGTCCTGGCCGCTGGTGGCATAGGTTTCCAGCCCCAGTAGCTGGCAGTACTTTTCACAGACATTACGATTGATTTCATTGTCTTCATAAATCAGTATGCGTTTGCCGGCAATATCCGGGTCGACCGGATGCGGGTTTTCTTCAAGCTGTTGCCAGTGAAAGTGCAGGCGAAAACGCAGCTGTTTTCCGCTGCGGTACTGAATGTCAAAAATGCCATTCATCAGGCGGGTCAGTTGATAGCTGATACGCAAGGGCAGTGCGTCATTGCTGTCGGGAATTTTGTTCGAGGTGAGCATGTCAGCCTGTGGCTTCTGCTCATACTCAATATCAATAATCGCACTCACCGACTGACCGGAACCCGGCTGGTTGGCATAAGCGTTAATATGAATATTCTGTTCAACCGAGTGCTCGATCGCATAGCGAATCAGGTTGGATAGCAACTGACGAAAACGCTGTGCATCAAGCTGTATTTTTTCCGGAAATGAACTGTCGATATAGCAGGAGAGCTCGATATTGCGTTCATAACACAATGGCGCCAGGCTGTGTACAAGACCGTCGATTAACAGGCGGGGGCGGGTTGCCGAGTGGTTAAATGAAATCTCCCCTTTTTCAATGCGGGAAAAATCAATGACGTCATCGATAATGTCCTGCAGTGAATAACTCGACTGGCTCAGTGCCTGTAGATACAGTTTCTGTTGCTGATTAAGCTCGGTTTTGCTCAGCAGGTTAATCATGCCGACAATGCCACTGATCGGGGTGCGAATCTGATGGGTCATATTGGATAAAAATTCGGTTTTTATCTCATTGGCGAGGCGCTCGCTTTCTGCGCTTTGTATGAGCTTTTTCTGCAGTGAGTACATATAGATAGGCAGGGCAATAATCAGTAGTAGAAAAGCCACGGCTTCAAGGGTCAGCAGGTGCCAGTCATTTTCGGTGAGCAGTAGAATGTTATAGCCAATCAGGGTCAGCACCACTGCGGTGCCGAGAAAGCGTAAACCATAGCGTGTGCCGTAACCGATATAAATCCATAAATACACCAGCACATAAACACTGTTAATGCCGCCGGTGAGATAGGAAGCAAAGGTGGCATTGGCAATATCGAAGCACAGGGCCGTGTAACGACGTGGCTGGGAAACCGGCAGCCAGAAAATGCTGAGCAGATTGATAAGGGTATAGCCGAAAAACAGCAGGCTGAAGTTATTCAGCAGCTGATG
>JBFFND010000109.1:0-7256 GCA_041563375.1 Gammaproteobacteria bacterium
ATTCTGTGCCGAAATCCGGCAGCAGTATCTGGCGGCTGTAGCGTAGCAGTTGCTCGTCATTCATCGGCTTATACTAGCCCGGATGTTGCATAAATTACACATGCCCTCGCTAGTTTCTTGATTGCCCAGCACATTTTTCTCAGTCGGTCGTATGAGTCACTACGCCACTTCTTCGAAAAATGCACTGGACAATCAATACCCTGCGCGATCATCATGTGAATTTATGGAACATCCGGGCTAATTTAAACTGAAATCTGCCGGTGAAAAGCGTACACTTCGCGCATGGTTTATTCCATCAATTAACCCGCAAAACTTGTTATGAGAATTCTGATTCTGGGTGCCGGTCAGGTTGGTTCGTCCGTTGCATCCAATCTGGCATCTGAAGCCAACGATATAACCCTGCTGGATCACCGCGCCGATGTGCTGAGTGAGTTACGCGACCGCCTCGATATCCAGACGGTGGTCGGTAATGCAGCCCATCCTGATACCCTGAGTAAAGCCGGTATTGAAGATGCCGATATGCTGATCGCGGTGACCAACAGTGATGAAGTGAATATGGTCGCCTGCCAGATTGCCTGGACACTGCACCATACCCCCACCAAAATTGCCCGCATTCGCTCTGCAGCCTACCTGAAATACGCAAAACTGTTTGGCAATACCGCGATTCCCATTGATGTGATTATCAGTCCGGAAGAAATCGTCACCAATTACATTCTGAATATTATCGAGTACCCGGGTGCATTGCAGGTGCTGGATTTTGCCGATGGTCGCGTGGTGCTGGTGGGTATGCGTGCCTATTATGGCGGGCCACTGGTTGGGCACCAGCTAAGCGAGCTGCCCAAGCATACGCCGGGTACCGAAACCCGGGTGGCGGCAATCTATCGTCGTGGCCGTGCGATCAAGCCCCGTGGTCACACGGTGATTGAGGCCAATGATGAAGTGTTTTTTATTGCCGCAAGAGAAGATATTCGCGTGGTGATACGTGAGATGCGCAAACTCGACAAGCGCAATAAGCGTATCATCATTGCCGGCGGCGGCAATATCGGCAAGCGCCTGGCTGAACGACTGGAAGATCGGCACCAGGTGAAAATTGTTGAGCGGGATCCGCAACGTGCCGCTGAGTTATCACAGACACTGAATCACTCGGTGGTTTTACTGGGCGACTCAGCCGATAAGGAACTGTTACTGGAAGAAAACATCGATAGCATGGATGTATTCTGTTCAGTCACCAACGACGATGAAGCGAATATTCTGTCAGCCATGCTGGCCAAGCGACTGGGTACGCGCAAAACCATGTCGTTAATTAACCGCCCGGCCTATGTTGATTTAATGGAAAACCAGGAAGCCATCGACGTAGCGATTTCACCGGAGCAGGTAACCATCGGCGCGCTGCTGGCCCATGTACGCCGTGGCGATATAGTGGCCGTGCACTCGCTACGCAGGGGTGCGGCAGAGGCCATCGAAGTGATTGCCCATGGTGATACCAAAACCTCAAAAGTGGTGGGGCGAAAAATCGAGGAAATCCGTTTGCCCGAAGGCACCACCATCGGTGCGATCGTGCGTGGTGAAGAAGTGATTATTGTTCACCATGATACGATTATTCAGGAAGAAGACCATGTGGTGATGTTCCTTATCGACAAACAGAAAGTGAATGAAGTTGAGCGCCTGTTTCAGGTGAGCGTTACATTTATTTAGGGCGGCCTCCTTGCATCTAACGGTTATACAACGCGTCACCGGCATTCTGATTATGCTGTTCAGTCTTACCCTGATACCGCCGATGCTGATCGGTTTGATTTATCAGGAGACGGAGCTGGATGCATTTATCAATTCCTATTTTATTTTGCTGGCGCTGGGTTTTGTGCTGTGGTTGCCGGTAAAAAACGTCAAAAAAGATTTACGTTTACGCGATGGTTTCGTAGTAGTGGTGGTTTTCTGGGTGGTGTTGAGCGCCGCCGGCTCCTTGCCACTTATTCTCAATCAACATCTGGATATTTCCATTACCGATGCGGTGTTTGAATCAATTTCCGGGCTGACCACCACCGGTGCAACGGTGATTATCGGTCTGGATGATTTGCCGCATTCGATTCTGTTTTACCGACAGGAGCTACAGTGGCTGGGCGGCATGGGTATAATTGTACTGGCGGTTGCCATATTGCCCATGCTGGGTATCGGTGGTATGCAGCTGTACCGTGCAGAAACACCCGGGCCAGTAAAAGATAACAAGCTGACGCCGCGCATTGCAGAAACCGCGCGGGCACTCTGGTATATCTATCTCAGTTTAACTGTAGCCTGTGCACTGGGTTACTGGCTGGCGGGAATGAACCTGTTCGATGCCATAAGCCACAGTTTTTCAACCGTTGCCATCGGTGGTTTCTCCACCCACGATGAAAGCATGGGTTATTTCGATAGTGCTGCGGTTGATATGGTCGCAATTGTTTTCATGCTGCTCGGCGGGGTAAACTTTGCACTGCACTTTGCCGTCTTCAAACGCTGGAATCTTAAAGTCTACCTGCGCGATGCCGAGTTCCGTATGTACATCAGTGTGCTGGCGATTGTGTCGGTAATTACTGTGGCTTATTTGCAGTTAACCGATTACACACGCAGTTTTGATGAGTCGTTGTTGCAGGGTGTGTTTCATGTGGTGTCGATTGGTACCACTGCAGGTTTTTCTGCGTCGGAATATTATTTATGGCCGGGTTTTCTGCCGGTGTTGCTGATATTTACCAGTTTTATCGGGGGCTGCGCCCTGTCCACCGGTGGCGGTATGAAAGTGATTCGGGTGATGTTGCTATTAAAGCAGGGGATGCGTGAACTGACCCGGCTGATACATCCCAATGCAATTGTTACGGTTAAGGTTAACAAGTCGCCAGTGTCGGATAATATTATCAATGCGGTGTGGGGGTTCTTTGCAACCTATGTGGCACTGTTTGCATTAATGATGCTGTTACTGATGGCCAGTGGTCTGGATCAGATTACTGCATTTTCTGCAGTGGCGGCGACGATTAATAACCTCGGGCCGGGACTGGGTGAGGTGGCTGCTAACTATGCCACCATCAATGATTTTGCAAAGTGGGTGCTCGGCTTTGCAATGATTCTGGGACGGCTTGAAATCTTTACCCTGCTGGTGCTGTTTATTCCCGCCTTCTGGAGAAAGTAGTGGCGGACTGGGAACAGATTTACTCGGAGAAATCGGTGGCAGATGCCACACCGGCCGAGGTGCTTAAAGATAATATGCATCTGCTGCCAGTGAGCGGCGTTGCACTGGATTATGCCTGTGGTCTGGCGGGCAATGCCCAGTTACTGGCGCGACAGGGATTGACGGTGACTGCATGGGATAAGTCCGGGGTTGCGGTAGAAAAAATAAATCAGTTTGCAGCGACACAGGCTTTAAAGCTTGATGCTGAAATAAAAGACCTGGAGCAGGATTACCAGGGGTTGTCCGGGCAATATGATGTAATTTGTGTGTCGTATTTTCTGCATCGTCCGTCCATGACAAAATTATATGACTTGCTGGCTCCTGGCGGCTTACTTTTTTATCAGACCTTCAGTGGGTCACAACGAAATTCGGTGGGACCATCCCGTGAGGCCTTTCGTTTGCATCGTGGTGAATTGCTGCAAACTTTTTCTGATATGGAATTATTATTTTACCGTGAAGATCCGCAAGTTGTAGAGCCGCGCAATGCGTATTCTGACCAGGTATTATTTGTAGCAAAAAAATGAAGCAGCCAGGTGACATCAACAAAGCCGGACAAAGTGCGCTGTTATATGACACGCGTTTTTCATGGCAATACCTGAAACCGGTGTACTGGCCTGGCTGGCTGGCCATCCTGTTTCTGTGGCTGGTGATGTGGCTGCCGGTCTCGTTACAGGATGTGCTGGCCAATCGGCTGGGTGATCTGGCACGGAATATCAATGCCAAGCGGCGGCGTATTGCACGCAAAAATCTTGAACTGTGTTTTCCCGGGCTAACCGAGGCGCAGCGCAAACAGATGCTGCGTGCCAGCTTTCGTCACCAGGCGCGCAGTGTGTTGTCCTATGGTCTGTTCTGGTGGGCGCCCCGCTCGGTATTGCAAAAACGTATCGTGCTGGAAGGTGAATCGCATATTAATGACTCACTTGAAAAAGGTCGTGGCGTTATTTTTATGGCGGCGCACAGTTTTGCGCTGGAAGCCGCAGTTTCTGCCACCACCATGCGTTATCCCCTGAGTGGTCCGTTTATCCCGATGAAAAATAAACTGCTCGACTGGTTTGTTGCCAGAGGACGTAAACGGCACGGCACATTTATCTATCCACGCTCGGCCGGACTGCGTCCGATCATTAAAGATGCGCGGGCCGGGTGCACACTGTTTTACCTGCCGGATGAAGATCTGGGCAAAGACCGTTGCATTTTTGTGCCTTTTTTTGGCATTGAAAAAGCCACCGTGCCGGTGCTGGGGCGACTGGCAAAATCCTGTCGCGCCGATGTCCTGCCCACCATCGCCTGTTATGATGAGTCACAGCATCGTTTTGTGATTCATGTGTTGCCCGCGCTGCAGGGTTTCCCCCGGGGAGATGACTACGCGGACTCGCTGGTAATGAACCAGCAGCTGGAAAAAATAATCCGTCTCTGCCCGGAGCAGTACTTCTGGATAATGAAACTGTTCAAAACCCGCCCACATAATCAGCCAAAATTTTATTGAATCAAACCATTCTGTGCATAAGCTGTCGAATGGCATATGATCAGAATTGTCCGAGTGGTTGATTTGTACAGTCAGTACAAAATCTATTGCGCATTGCGTCATCGTTGTCTGTCGCCTGATTACGAAAAGTACCGGACTAACAACTAACGAGGTGAACCCTATGGCCCACTTACGCAGTATTGCAAACATTGTAAAAGGTTCAGAAACCTCCGATGGTGCCGGTGTGCGACTGCGACGCTATATTGCTTCGCCGGAACTGGATATGCTGGACCCGTTTCTATTGCTGGATGCATTTCGCTCGGATAATCCCGACGATTACATTGCCGGTTTTCCACCACACCCGCACCGGGGTTTCGAAACCGTGACCTATTTACTGGAAGGCGCGATGCGTCATCGGGACAGTGCCGGTCATGAAGGGGTGATTCGCTCCGGCGGTGTGCAATGGATGACTGCGGCCAGTGGCATCGAGCACTCCGAAATGCCGGAGCAGGTTGAAGGCCTGTTGTACGGCTTTCAGCTGTGGGTAAATTTGCCCGCCAGTAAGAAAATGTCGCCACCCCGTTACCAGGAGTTCGAGCCGGAGCAGATGGCGATCGAGCAGCGGGATGATGACACCCGTATCCGTGTCATTGCCGGCAAAACCGCAGGTGGTGTTGAGGGTATGGTGCAGCAGATTGATTCCGCGCCGCTGTACCTGGATGTGGAGCTGGCGCAGGGTGCTGAATTTTCCGAGCAGGTTGCAGCGGGACATAATGCGCTGCTGTTCCTGGTGAGTGGTGAGCTGGAAGTGCTGGCCGATTCGCCTCAGCCATTGCTGCAGCAGGAGCAGATGGCAGTGCTGGCGGATGGCGATACGCTAAAGCTGAAAGCCCTCAAGCCCAGCCGATTCTTGCTGATTGCCGGTCAGCCATTCAACGAGCCGGTTGCCCGTTACGGGCCCTTTGTGATGAACACCGAAGAGGAAATCAAACAGGCGTTCAAGGATTACCGTGCCGGGCAGTTCGGTTCAATAAAGTAGAGTTCAGACAGATCGCTACTAGCCTTTGGGCAGTCCCTTGCTCATCAGTGGCTTCATGGTGCTGAGCAGGCTTTTAAACAGCAGTTTATTGCTCTGTTCCTCAGCGGCCAGTAGCTCCTTGAAGTGCTGGCGTTGTGTGGGCATGGAAAAACAGGCGGGGCAGGAATCCGCAATCACCGGTAGCTGTTCGTGTTCGGCAAAGTCACGGGTCTGGCGTTCCCGTGCATACACCAGTGGGCGAATAATTCTCAGGTCGCCATCATCATTCACATAATGGGCTTTCATGGTTTTTAACTGGCCGCCATGGAAGGCCGACATCATAAAGCTTTCGGCCAGGTCGTCCAGGTGTTGCGCCAGCGCGATCACATTGAAACCATGCTTGCGTGCGGTGCTGTACATAATGCCGCGTTTGATGCGTGAGCAGAATGCACAGTAGGATGGTTTGCCCATATGTTCTTTCGCCATATCCATAATCGGTTCTTTTTGATAATGGTATTCAACACCGAGCGATTGCAGGTAAGGGATCATCGGTGAAGGGTCAAAGTCACCTGCCATGGGATCAACGGTCATCGCGGCAAATTCGAACTTAATCGGTGCATGGCGCTGAAAGTGGTTGAGGATATGCAGTAGCGATAACGAGTCCTTGCCACCAGACAGACCCAGTAGCACGCGATCGCCCTCGCGGATCATATTGAAGTCCATCAGTGCGCGGCCGGTCTGGCGTAACAGGGTCTTGGGTGGTTTGATAAATTCGGACATGGCGCAAAGATACAGGCCGGGGGATGAATTGCAAGCGTTTATGCCGGGCTGGGAGTGCCGCTGGCAGGCTATTCCGTATGTGGCCTGAGTAAGATTTCTGGTCATAAATCGCAGGCAATAAAAAACCCGGCATTCCGTGCCGGGTTTTGGACTTCCGATGCCCAATGGTGATTGAGTATGGCGTTGTAGCGTTTTCCTTTTGTCCTTATACTCCTGTAAAAGGTCTGTTCCGTTCCTGGATTTCCCTGTCCCTGTGTCCGTGTCAGCTACGTCCTGAACGATCCCTGTGTCCCTGTGGTGCCATGTCCTTTATCCTTGGAGCTAATTATGGGTGAAGACGGGGGTCTCGACCATCAGCTGAATCAGTTCTTTGTGTAGGAATCGGGCGGTTTATTGTGTAGGAATATTCCTACACAATAGTCGGGCGGAGGCTGCAAATCACTCAATCGATAAGGATGCACTGTGAACACGTTATACCCACCAATCAAGCCCTATGTGACACACCATATCAATGCGGATGAGGTGCATACCTTATATATAGAGGAAACCGGTAATCCCCAGGGATTGCCGGTGGTGTTTCTACACGGTGGGCCGGGTACCGGCTGTGCAGCCTATCACCGGCAGTTTTTCGACCCCGAGGTATACCGCATCGTGCTGTTTGATCAGCGGGGCTGTGGCAAGTCGACGCCCCATGCCTGCCTGGACAACAACACCAGCTGGGATCTGGTGAATGATATCGAGCTGATTCGTGAGCATCTGCAAATTGAGCAGTGGGCGGTGTTTGGCGGATCCTGGGGCTC
>JBFFND010000110.1:0-7244 GCA_041563375.1 Gammaproteobacteria bacterium
AGTCAGATCTGACTCCGGCACCTTTAGCACATTAACGTGCTCACTGCGCATGCACTCCCACGCGGGGGCGTGGGAACGAGAAAACGAGAAAACAATTTTTCTATTTGCGTTATTTGCGGACTTGAAAGTGAATCAGGTGGATCCGCTAGCGCTTGATCCACCCTACGGCGAGGATACTGCCGGGCGTTGCGGGTTTGACTGGTTCCAATGCACCTACGTGGGAACGAGAAAGTTAGTCTTTGGTCTTTCGACGATAGACTAAAGACTAAAGACTAACGACTAACGACTAACGACTAACGACTAACGACAATACCCTACGGGTATTACTTATTCGCCAGGTCTTTATCAATCAGCGCCAGCGACAGTTCTTCCAGCGCGCGCTCGAAACCGGGTTTTTCCATCAGCACACGATTACAACAGGCTTCGGCTTCTACAAAATTACCTTCGCCTCGATACAGTCGCGACATGCCGATCAGGGCAAAGGCATCGAAACCCAGCGCCAGGCTGCGTTCGTAATAATCGCGGGCTTTGTCTTCATCACCCTTCTGTAACCAGGCATCGCCCAGTCGGCTGAGAATGTTCTGGTTGTCCGGCTCACGCTGCAGTATGCGTCCCCACAGCTCAATCGCCTCATCGATATTACCCGCACCACGCTGGCAGTTACCCAGGCCATACAATGCATAGGCGTTGTCCGGCTCCAGCTCGGTGGCCTTGCGGTAGTATTTTTCGGCATTGGCATAGTCACTGCGTCGCTGGTAGATATTACCCACCATGGTCAGTACCGCCACATAGTTCTCGTCCAGCGCCAGCAGCCGTTCGAAATAACTCAGCGCCTTGTCATCGTCACGGTTTTTATAATACAGATTACCCAGCCCCATCAGTGCATAGCGATCATGTGGCTGGATATTGATGGATTCCAGGTAAAGCTCTTCGGCCTTATCGATATTATCGAGACTTTTATAGGCATCCGCCAGGCGCACCATCACATGCACGTCACCACGGTTGATTTGCAGATAGCGGCTCCAGAACTCGATACTTTTTTCCGGTTCACGCATGCCGCGGAAACAGTCACCGATGCCACGCAGCGCAAACACATTGGACTCGTCGGTTTCCAGCAGGCGGGTATAGTAGCTAATTGATTTCCTGAAGTTATTGCGCAGTCGGAACAGGTCGCCCAGGCCAACCAGCACGTAACTGTTGGTGGGTTCAAGCTCGAGCGCCTGTAAAAACACTTTCTCGGCATCGTCATAACGACGCTGCTTCATCAGTTTTTTACCGGTTTTGGACAGATTCAGTACTTCAGTATTGGTTTGTTGCACGTTTGTTCTCTTAGCTTCTTTTATCGCTTTGCTTTGGTCTGTGTCATTTTGCAGATGCGCCAGTGCGGTAACCCAGTACGGCAACATCGGCCTGCTCAACCTGGCTGTGCAGCCACATAATAAAAAAACGGGGCTGTCCAGTTTACCCGCTCTCGCAGACAAAAACACCCACCAAACGAGTGGCGGGTGTTTTATATTATGGCTTATCAGGCCGCTAAATGCCTAACGACATCAAACTTATTGTAATTGCTTGATGCCGTTAACCAGCTCACCCACCGCTTTCTGGCCATCGCCATACAGC
Source organism: Gammaproteobacteria bacterium (assembly GCA_041563375.1). Taxonomy (GTDB): domain Bacteria; phylum Pseudomonadota; class Gammaproteobacteria; order SZUA-229; family SZUA-229; genus SZUA-229. Next base: position 1,621 of record JBFFND010000110.1, read on the forward strand.
ATGCGGGTGTTATCTGCATAGAACAGGTGATTTTCGATACCGGAGAAACCGGCACCGCGACCACGCTTGATCACAATACAGTTTTTCGCCAGGTCCGCATCCAGAATCGGCATGCCGTAAATCGGGCTGTCCGGATTGGTACGCGCCACCGGGTTGACCACGTCATTGGCACCGATCACCAGCGCCACATCAGCGGTGGGGAATTCCGGATTGACTTCGTCCAGGTCCAGGATCTTGTCATACTCGATGCCCGCTTCCGCCAGCAATACATTCATATGGCCAGGCATACGACCCGCCACCGGGTGGATTGCGAACTTCACCTTGACGCCGCGTTTTTCCAGCAACTTGGTCAGCTCCGCCACCTTGTGCTGCGCCTGCGCGACCGCCATGCCGTAACCGGGCACAATGATCACCTTTTCCGCATAGGCCATCATAATCGCCGCGTCTGTGCCCTGAATTTCCTTCATGCTGCCTTCAACGGTGTCTTCCGCACCGGCACCGGCATCGGCACCAAAGCTGGCAAACAGGATATTGCTGATCGGACGATTCATCGCTTTGGCCATTAACTGGGTCAGCAATGTACCCGCAGAACCCACCACGGTACCGGCAATAATCATCGCCGCGTTGCCCAGCACAAAGCCTTCGAAGGCCACTGCGAGGCCGGTCAGTGCGTTAAACAGCGAAATCACCACCGGCATGTCCGCACCACCGATCGGGGTGGTAAACAGCACACCGAAGATCAGCGCCATCACAAAGAAGGCCAGTACCAGCTCAATGCTCACATCACCGGTAAAGGCAATCATGCCACCGGCAATCAGCGTGGCGACAAACAGCGCCAGGTTAACCACCATGTGTAATGGCAGGCGGAAGGTTTTGTTCATCAGACCCTGCAGTTTGGCAAAGGCAATCGCCGAACCGGAGAAGGACACCGCACCGATCAGTGCACCCAGCACTGCCAGCACCTGTACCGTGGTATCCAGCTCATGGTGACCACCGGCCATTTTCACCAGTTCCACACCGGCGATGGCCGCGGCCGCGCCGCCGCCCATGCCGTTGTAGATGGCGATCATCTGTGGCATATCGGTCATCTGTACGCGCTTGGCGGTGACATAGGCAATCGCCGAACCCACTGCAATCGCGATGATAATCAGCGTGACATTGCTGCCATGATCCAGCACGCCCGGCTCAAGGAAGGCAAACAGTGAGGCGGCGATCATACCGATGCCCGCCCAGACAATGCCGCCACGGGCAGTCACCGGCGAACTCATTTTCTTCAGGCCAAGAATAAACAGCACCGCAACCACGAAGTAGACGACCTGAACCAGGGTATTCATACTAAAAAACATATCCATTACGCCGCGTCCTTCTTCTTGTCACTGGTTTTAAACATCTCCAGCATGCGCACGGTCGCCACGTAACCACCCACGGCGTTACCCGCCGCCAGTACCACCGCAATAAAACCAATCGCCTGTTCCAGCGTGGTTTCAGCGTGACCCAGCACAACAATCGCACCCACCAGCACAATGCCGTGGATAAAGTTGGAGCCTGACATCATCGGCGTGTGCAGAATCACCGGTACCCGGCTGATTACCTCGTAACCGGTAAATGCCGAGAGCATAAATATATAAAGCGCTATAAAGCCTTCAATCGCCATGATTACGCTCCTCCTGTTGCGGGTTTGTAACGTTCGGATTTAATTTCACCGTCGTGGGTCAGCGCGGTGTTTTTAATCACCTCATCTTCCCAGTCCAGCTCCAGCTCACCCTCCTTGATAAAGGGCGAAACCAGGTTAAACAGGTTTTTCGCATACATCTCGGTGGCGTGAATCGGCACCTGGCTGGGCACATTCAGCGGGCCGTGGATTACCACCCGGCCTTCGAAGTCCACGGTTTCACCGGGTTTGGTCAGCTCGCAGTTACCGCCGCCTTCCGAGGCCAGGTCAATAATCACCGCGCCGACCTTCATCCGCGCAACCACCTCGGCACTGATAATCTTCGGTGATGGACGCCCCGGTATCGCCGCGGTGGTCACCACCACGTCGGACATGGCAATGTGCTTGTCCAGCACTTCCTGCTGTTGCTGTTTTTCTTCCTCGGTGAGCTCACGGGCATAACCGCCCTCACCCTCGGCGCTGACGCCGGTATCGACAAACTTCGCACCCAGCGACTCACACTGCTCCTTGGTGGCGCCACGCACATCATAGGCTTCAACCACCGCGCCCAGACGCTTGGCGGTCGCAATCGCCTGCAGCCCCGCCACACCCGCACCAATGATTAACACCTTGGCCGGACGAATCGTGCCCGCGGCGGTGGTTAACATGGGGAAGAACACCGCGGCGCGATCCGCACCCATCAGCACGCCCTTATAGCCGGCAATCGCCGCCTGCGAGGAAAGCGCGTCCATCGACTGGGCTCGGGTAATGCGCGGCACCAGCTCCATCGCCAGACTGGTGATTTTCTTCTCGCACATGCGCTGCATCAGCTCCTGATTGCGGTGCGGTGCCATAAAGCTGGCAATCACACAGCCGTCCTGCATCATATTCAGCTCATCCAGCGTGGGTGGCTGGACCTTGAAGATCACATCGGCGTCTTTATACAGCTCTTCGGCGCTGCCGATCAGGGTCACGCCTTCGTATTGTTCATCAGAGAACAGGGCGGATGCCGCGGCACCTTTCTGCATGCGCACATCCACACCCAGTTCATTGAGTTTTTTTGCAACAACCGGATCCAGCCCGATACGGCGTTCACCCGCTGCAATTTCATTTGGTACTGCCAGACGTATTGGCATTCTTTAACTCCTGCTTGATGCAGACTGCCATGCTAGTTTCTGTATGGCAGTGTTTATGGTTGGCTTCCGGTTTTTTATTCTTTTAGACTGTAGCGCAAACTTCCGGACAGATTGAATCAATGCAGTGTATTCTAATCAGATGAATAAGTATTTTATTCATACCCTTTTTCCGGAAATAGCCGCGACGGCCAAAACCATGAAAGCTTACAGAAAAACCTTGTACGGTCGAAAATTAGCGGGCTATTATACAGACAGAATTCCGCAGCATGAATGCCAAACGCATTAAAATTGCACTCATTTCCACAAATTTCACCTTAAGCAAGCCACAATCAAATGCCTAGCTATCTAAATCAAAGCAATTACGCCCATGGATCAAAAGAACGCCTTGGCGTTTTACTGGTCAATCTCGGCTCCCCCGATGCACCCACGCCACGGGCAGTACGCCGCTACCTGGCAGAATTTCTATGGGATCCGCGGGTGATCGAAATGTCACGTCCACTGTGGTGGCTGATTCTGCACGGGGTAATTCTGCGTTTACGCCCGCGCAAAACCGCCGCCATGTACCAGAAAGTCTGGACCGATGAAGGCTCACCACTGATCGCCACCTCGCGCAAGCAGGCCCGGGCGATCGAACACAAACTGAAAGACAAGATCCGTGGCAATGTGCTGGTGGACGTGGCGATGCGCTATGGCAACCCCTCCATCCGCGATGGCCTGCGCGGCCTGCGTACCGCCGGTGCGCGGCGGGTGCTGATTTTACCCATGTACCCGCAGTACTCCGCCACCACCACCGCCTCGGTGTTCGATGCGGTCTCCGCAGAACTGCAACAATGGCGCTGGCTGCCGGATATGCGCTTTATCAACAACTACCATGACCAGCCCGCCTATATCGACGCGCTGGCCAAAAGCATTCTTAACCACTGGTCAAACCGCGGCAGAAAGCCGGAGATGCTGGTGTTTTCCTTCCACGGCATTCCCAAGCGCTACCTGCACAATGGCGACCCCTACTTCTGCCACTGCCAGAAAACCGCCCGCCTGGTGGCGGAGAAGCTGCTGCTCAAGGACAGCAAGTGGAAGGTCACCTTCCAGTCGCGAGTGGGGCGCGAGGAATGGCTGCAACCCTATACCGACATCACCATGAAACAGCTGGCGCACCAGGGGGTTAAGTCGGTGGACGTGGTCTGTCCCGGCTTTTCCGCGGACTGCCTGGAAACCATTGAAGAAATCGATATGGAAAACCGCGAGATCTTTCTCGAGCGCGGCGGCGAAGACTTTGACTACATTCCCTGCCTGAATGACAGCGAGGCGCACATCAATGCGCTGTGCGAGCTGATTGTGCAGCACAGCTTCGGCTGGCCGGAAACCATGCCCAACTGGGATGCCGGGCTGCAGGCCGTGGCCGCCGGCAAAACCCGTGAACGCGCGGTAAAAATGGGATCGAACCAATAAGCCGGCAGGCCGCACAAAGTGAAACCGACAAGCCACTGCTGGCGGTGAGCCGCTGCATCCTGGGGGAACGGGTACGCTATGATGGCGAAATCAGGCACTACCCCGAGCTGAATCAGTGGCTGGCACAGCACTGCCACACCCTGGCGGTGTGCCCGGAAGTCGAAATAGGCCTGAGCGTACCCCGCCCGCCACTGCAACTGGTGCAGGCTGCCAGCGGCATCCAGATGCGCGGACGGGACGACCCCGAGCTGGATGTCAGCGCCACGATGCAGCAGTACTGCCAGCAACGCCCACCACAACTGGGCGCGATTCACGGCTATATCTTCAAAAGCCGCTCCCCCAGTTGCGGCATCACCGATATTCCGCTATTTAATCAGCAGGGTGAAGTGATCGACCATGGCCGCGGGCTGTTTGTCAGCGCCATGCTGCAGCTTTACCCGGCACTGCCGATAACCGATGAACAGCAACTCGACAATCACACCGCTTTTATGGACTTTCTGCAACAGGTCAGAGACTACCGCCAACAGTTATGAAACACACCCGCACCTACACCCTGCTACTCACCCTGCTGCTGTCTACCAGCCTGCATGCCGGGCCGCGGGAAGATGGACTGCAGGCCTTCAAGCAGGGGGAGTACCAGCGCGCACTGCAATTCTGGGTACCACTGGCACAGGCCGGTGACCGGGAGATCCAGTACAACCTCGGCGTCATGTTCAGCGAAGGCCGCGGTGTGGAAACCGATCGTCAAAAGGCGGTTCACTGGCTGGGTGAAGCCGCCGAACAGGGAGACGCCGATGCGCAGTTTCGCCTGGGCAAACTGTTTCTACAGGGGGAGCTGGTTGAACATAACCTGACCCTGGCGGAACAATGGATTCGCCGCGCCGCGGAAAATGACCATGCAACCGCCTGCTACTACCTGGCGCAGTTCTATGCCCATGGCAAGGTGGTACCCCAGGCCGATGACATCGCACTGCGCTGGTATTACCGCGCTGCCGAACTGGGCAGCGTGTCCGCGCAATACAACCTGGGCTATATCCACGAACACGGTCGGGGAGTCGACAAAAGCCTGCCGGAGGCATTTCGCTGGTACGAAAAAGCCGCCCGCGCCGGCGCGGGCGATGCCCAGGCCAACCTGGGACGGCTGTATTACACCGGTCAGGGCACCCGCAAGGATCTGCTGATGGCCTATGCCTGGTTTACCCTGGCAGCGGAACAGGCGCTGCCAGAAGCCGACAAAAATGCCCGCTTCACCTACCGCCAGCTGAGCAAGGCACAGCAACAGCAGGCGATCGAGCAGCTGCAGGCGCTGCGTTCGTCATTGCAATAATCCCGGCCTGGCAATTAGGACGCCTTCTCGTTCCCACGCAGGAGCATGGGAACCAGTCATC
>JBFFND010000111.1:0-7237 GCA_041563375.1 Gammaproteobacteria bacterium
ATCAGCTTTGTGGCTATCGAAGGCCAGCATTTGTCATGTCATGTTCTATGAATGATATTACCAACCCTGCCTGATAACCGTCTCGCGATTAACGCCAGCGCGGCCAGTAACAGTAAGCTCCAGCCATTCATCGCGCCATTGCCGTGTACATAAATATCGGTTTCATAGCTGACACCTGCGCCATCGTAAAAACTGTCACGGTAGCTATCTTCGAGTGGCAGTGCACTTAGTGAGTTGTCTTCATAGGGACCATAGCTGAGTAACCACGTATGGTGGTCGGCATCGTACAGGTCGATGCGAATGTCATAGTAGCCTGCGGGGAAACCGTCGACCAGTTCACTTTCGATAACGAATGCGTCATTGGCACTGTCGCCATAAATGGTGAAGACATCGCTGCTGGCATAGTAATTCCACGGGCCACCCTGATAACTGATATACAGCTCGGCGTACACATGGGCATTGCTGTACACCGTATCGGCGTCCATGGTCACGCTGAAATGATGATAAAAACCATCATAGTCGAAGTCTTCAATAAGTTCGACCGAGGCATCATAAAGACTGAAGTCACCGTAATAGCTGCTACTCATTAGCTGGGTCGATTCACTGCGATAACCCTGTTTGCTGACAGGAGTTAGTGTTTCCGGTTCAGCTTTTTCCAGCTGCTGCTGTTTTTCAAATGTGCTGGTTGAATCTGCCAGGCTGTAGCTGATTGATCTGCTGCTGGTCTTGTTTTCACTGGCGGCATTGTCGCTGGCAGTATTTTCATTGGCGCTGGCAATGTTGATGCAGCTAATGGCGAGTAAACCGCCGAGCAGTGTGGCGGCCAGGTGATAAGACTGTCTGTTTGTTGTTATGTTTGACATGTGAATACTCCCGCAATGTTTGAGTTAATCTGTAATGCTGGGTTTATTTCAACATGGCGTAGCTGAACCGTAGCTGAACGAGCGCAGCTTTATATGGATGGTATGAGAGAGCTATTAAAGAAGATATGCGCGCTAAAACTGCACGCGGATTTCGGCACCGCCCAGTGGGCTGGTGTGGATACTCAGCGTGCCCTGGTAGGCATCAACGATATTGCCCACAATCGACAGGCCGATGCCATGCCCGGCGACTGTCTGGTCGGCGCGCATGCCACGCTGTAGCAGTGTCTCGACCTGGTCGGCCGGAATGCCGGGGCCATCATCCATCACCCGCAGTAGCAGTTGTTTGCCCTGTGCTTCGGCGACCACCTCGATACGCTGCTGCGCCCACTTGTAGGCGTTGTCCAGCAGGTTGCCGAGCAGCTCCATCAGGTCGCCTTCATCGCCCTTGAAACGCAGTTGCTCATCGACCCTGAGTTGCAGCTGGATGCCCTTGTCCCGGTACACCTTGCCGAGCGAATCCAGCATGCGTTGCAGCACCGATTTCACCTCAAGTGACTGTGTACTGCTGGTGCTGCCGGCGGTGGCGGCGCGTTGCAGCTGGTACTCGACAATCGCATTCATGCGACTGATCTGTTCCTGCATTGCATCATTGGCCTGGCTGTCTGCCTGGCTATCCGCATTCAGGCCGCTCTGTAGCACTGCCAGCGGGGTTTTCAGGCTGTGTGCCAGGTCGCCCAGGGCATTGCGATAACGGCTTTTCTGCTCGCGCTCGTGAAGCAGCAGCTGGTTGATATTGCGGGTGAGGTGTTCGATTTCACTGGGGTAGTCGTGCTCTATCTGCTGCTGTTCACCGGCTTCGATGCGGTTGAGTTCGGCACCGACGCGGCGCAGTGGTTTCAGCCCCCAGCGCAGGATCAGTGCCTGGCTGATGAGTAACAGCAACGCCATCGCCGACAGCCAGCCCCATAGCGTATTGCGGTAATCCGCAAGCTGCTGGTTAAAGGATGCCAGGTCGGTGCTGATAGTAAAGGTGAGTGCCAGGCTGCCGCTTTCGTCCAGCCAGTTAATGCCGTAGGCGAAGCTGTAGTAGTTGTGATCGTCGACCCGGGTTTGCTGGAAACCTTTGTCGCCACTCTCAAGCCACTGTGGTTCAGGAAGACTCGTGCCCAGTGCAGATGAGGACTGCCACAGAACCTCGCCCGCCTGGTTGATAATGCTGGCATATACACCGGAGCTGGGCAGGCCGAGCAGTGCATCCAGCTCGTTGGTGGGCATGAGTATTTCCTTGTCGCTGACTTCGGCGGCGGCGAGCAGGGCATACAGCTGGCTGGTGAGTTTATCCCTGAGTGCGGTTTCGCTGCTCTCGATAAAGGCACGGTTGAGCGCGGCGGCGGTGAGGGTAATAAAAATCAGCAGGACCAGGCTGGCGCTGAGGACAATGCGGCGATTCAGTGACATGGGCTTATCATTCAGCTGCCGGATTGATCAGCGGATTGATCACCGGATTGATCACCGGATTGATCACACAGGGTGAAGCGATAGCCCCGGTTACGCAGGGTAGCAATGGGCGCAAGCGAACCATCCGGGTCGAGTTTTTTACGCAGCCGGCCAATCAGTACTTCGATCACATTGCTGTCGCGATCATCATCGTGGGGATACAGGTAGTCGGCCAGGCGGGATTTGGAAATCGCTTCATTGCTATGTCGCATCAGGTATTCCAGCATGCGGTATTCAAACGCGGTGACTTCAACCAGCTGCTTATCGCGTAACACCTGTTGTGTCTCCGCCTTGAGGGTAATGCCACCACAGCTGAGTTCGGAGCTGGCGCTGCCGGCGGCACGGCGTAGCAGGGCACGGAGCCGCGCCAGCAGCTCTTCCATCTGGAACGGCTTGACCAGGTAATCATCGGCACCGGCTTCCAGCCCTTCAACTTTTTCCTGCCAGCGGCTGCGTGCCGTGAGGATCAGCACCGGCAGGGTGCTGGCCTGCTGGCGCAGTTTGCGGATGATTTCAATACCCGACATGCCGGGCAGGCCGATATCAATGATCGCCGCATCCAGCGGGTATTCGCTGGCGAAAAAATAGCCTTCTTCACCGTCGCTGCTGCTGTCCACCATATAGCCTTCGGCCTCCAGCCTGCTACGGATGTCGGCGAGTAAATCCTGTTCGTCTTCAATAATCAGGATGCGCATCGTTAGCGTTTTCTAAGTAATTCACCTGAACTGGCATCGACAACAATGATGCGCACTTCGCCGTTGGCATTGAGCATTTTTACCCGGTAGGTATTGTTGTCGCGTTCTATGGCAAGCACCCGTCCCGGGCTGGCCTGTTGCGCAGCACTGATGGCCTGCTGCTTGCTGATGCCGTTGTGGCTTTGTGGCGGCGCAGCCTGCACATTGCTGGCGAGCAGCAATGCCAGGCTGATTAACAGGGGTAATAGTAATTTCATAAGTCGGGATGTCATGGCCAGGCCAGTAATTATGCTGGGAGTAGTTTACACCGCCAGGCAGATGGCTACCACCAGGCCCCGTAGTGGGGGCCTGGGCTGCGCAGAACACCACAGAGATCGCTCTGCTGTGATTGATCTGACTGTGGATGCTGCGCATTTTCGTGCTTAGTGGTTACGGTAAAAAATGCTGACATTATCGTTCTGCAGCCCCAGTATCAACCGTGGGTTATCCGTTACATAGGCATGTCGCTGACAATAGTTATGTACCTGGGCATGTCTATGGTGATGCGGGTGACGCACAGGCCGATGGTTGTGGTAGTAACGGCCGTGATGATGCCTGTTGACTGCATACCGACCGCTGTGATTATTGTGGCCGCGGTTATGTTGCGGGTGTTCACGGTGGTTGCGTCCCTGTGCAGCATCATGACGTCCTGGCCGGTGATCTGCTGAATGACCGCGGTTGTGCTTGTCCGATTGACTGTAACGAGCTCCATGATCGGCTTTATCATGATTGCCTGCAGTGGCAAGCGCCGGGGTCAGGCCGAGACCGCTGATCAGTATGGTCAGCAGCGGCAGTGTTTTAAGCGTTGAGATAATCTTCATCTTGATTCTCCAGGTTTAATTACATCAGGTTAACTAACATCGGTTTGTTTCCGATGGTTTGAGACTACGCCTGGCTGGCTGAACGAAAGCTGAACGAGCACTGATATTGTCAGTTTTTTAAGGGTTGACTGCAGTTAGGTATCAGGTGGATCCGCTTCGCTTGATCCACCCTACGGCTGTTTTCGTGAGCCGGGTTTTCGTAGGCCGGATCAAACGCAGTGGATCCGGCGTGTGTCGTGCAAGATGGTGTGCTTTAAAAAGATTCAGGGAGTTTCCGACTTCTTCGTTTTATATACCCTGTTGAATCAATGACAGAAATCAAATGACTCACGACTGTAATATCTGCGCAATTGTGCCCGGCTGACAATCGTACTAGGATGAACAGACGGGATCTTCTCAATTAAAATCCCACATGCATATCAGCACGGCAAAAGGCGGGGGAGCTTTATGTCCAGTACTTTAACTATCGACGGTAACCAGGCGGCGGCAACCATTGCGCACCTGACCAATGAAGTGATTGCGATTTATCCCATTACCCCGGCTTCACCCATGGGGGAGTGGGCCGATGACTGGTCGTCGCGGGGGCAGCCCAACCTGTGGGGCACGGTGCCTGAAGTGATCGAGATGCAGAGTGAAGGGGGTGCGGCCGGGGCGATTCACGGCGCATTGCAGAGTGGTGCGCTCACCACCACCTTTACCGCCTCCCAGGGGCTGTTGCTGATGTTGCCCAATATGTACAAGATCGCCGGCGAGCTGACCCCCACGGTGTTCCATATTGCCGCGCGTTCGCTGGCCTGCCAGGCGCTGTCGATTTTCGGTGATCACAGTGATGTGATGGCCACCCGCGCCAGCGGCTTTGCCATGCTGTCGTCCAACTGCCCGCAGGAAGTGATGGACTTTGCGCTGATCGCCCAGGCGGCCACCTTGCGAAGCCGCATTCCCATGCTGCATTTTTTCGATGGCTTTCGTACCTCCCATGAAATCAGCAAGATTCATAACATCGACACCGATGTAGTGCGCGCCATGATCAGTGATGAGCTGGTGGCGGCGCATCGTGCACGTGGTCTGTCACCGTCACACCCGGTATTGCGCGGCAGCTCACAGAACCCCGATGTGTTTTTCCAGGCCCGTGAAAGTGTTAACCCCTGTTACACGGCTGCACCCGGCATTATTCAGCAGTGTATGGATCAGTTCGCCAAGCTTACCGGGCGGCAGTATCACCTGTTTGATTATGTGGGCGACCCACAGGCCGAGCGGGTGATGATTGTAATGGGTTCCGGTGCGGAAGCTGCCCATGAAACGGTCGACTACCTGCAACGCCAGGGTGAGAAAGTGGGGCTACTTAAAGTGCGACTGTTTCGACCGTTTGATGCAGGTGCGTTGCTGGCCGCGTTACCGGCGTCGGTGAAAAAAATTGCAGTGCTGGATCGCACCAAGGAACCGGGTGCCGATGGTGAACCGCTGTACAAGGATATTGTGACTGCGATTGCACAGCAGCATTGTCATGGTAACAGCCAGTTTACGGCAATGCCGGTGATCTGTGGCGGGCGCTTTGGTTTATCTTCAAAAGAATTTAATGCCGGCATGGTCAAGGCGGTGCTGGATGAACTGAAAAAAGATCAACCGAAGCATCCGTTTACCATCGGCATCCACGATGATGTGGGTCATTTAAGCCTGGAGTGGGATGCGGATTTTCGTACCGATGCACACCGCGATACATTCCAGGCGGTGTTTTACGGGCTGGGCAGTGACGGCACGGTGAGTGCCAATAAAAACAGCATCAAGATTATTGGCGAGAGCACCGATTTACACGCGCAGGGTTATTTTGTGTATGACTCGAAAAAAGCCGGTGCGGTTACCGTATCGCATTTGCGTTTTGGCCCGCAGCCGATCCGTTCGAGTTACCTGATTGGCGATAATGACGCGCAGTTTGTCGCCTGTCATCAGTCGGTGTTTCTTGAGCGTTACCCGATGCTCGACAAGGCCGCTGAAGGCGCGGTGTTTTTATTGAACTCGGCCCTGCCGGTGGATCAGGTGTGGGATAGTTTGCCGCAGCAGACCCAGCAACAGATGATCGACAAACAGATTCGTTTTTACTGTATCGATGCCTATGCGGTGGCCAGTAACAATAACATGGGGCAGCGTATTAATACGGTGATGCAAACCTGTTTCTTTGCTATCTCCGGTATCCTGCCGCAGGATGAGGCGATTGCCTCGATCAAGCAGGCGGTGGAAAAAACCTACGGTAAAAAGGGACGCCGACTGGTGGAGTTAAATTTCCGTGCGATTGATGACACCCTGGCGGCACTGCAGCAGATTGAAGTGCCATCCAGTGCCAGCAGTCAGCAACTATTATCTAGCGTGGTGCCGGATTCCGCGCCTGAATTTGTGCAACAGGTAACCGCTGAAATTATTGCCGGGCGGGGCGATGCGATCCCGGTGAGTCTGTTTCCTGCGGATGGCACCTGGCCACTGGGTACAGCCGCCTATGAAAAACGCAACCTGGCACTGGAGATTCCGGTGTGGGATGCCGAGTTGTGTACCCAGTGTGGTAAGTGTCCACTGGTGTGTCCCCATGCGGCGATTCGCAGCAAGATCGTGCCGGAGTCCGCACTTGAAAATGCACCGGCTGAATTCAAACACCGGCAGATGATTGGCAAGGGCTTCCCGCCGGAAATGCATATCATGTATCAGGTGGCGCCGGAGGATTGCACCGGTTGTGGTTTATGCGCGGATATCTGCCCGATTCATGATAAGAGCAACGTTAGTCACAAGGCTTTGAATATGGCACCGCAGCCACCGTTACGGGAACAGGAAAAACGTAACTGGGATTTTTTCAAAAGCCTGCCGGAATATGACCGCGCCGAGCTCAAGCCCACCACCATTAAGGGTGCGATGGTATTCGAACCGCTGTTTGAATTTTCCGGCGCCTGCGCCGGCTGTGGTGAAACGCCGTATATCCGACTGGCGACCCAGTTGTTTGGTGATCGCATGGTGGTGGCGAATGCCACTGGCTGTTCATCCATTTATGGTGGCAACCTGCCGACCACGCCCTGGACTATGAACCAGCAGGGACGGGGACCGGCATGGAATAATTCGCTGTTTGAAGACAATGCCGAGTTTGGTCTGGGGATGCGCGTTGCAATTAATAAACACGCCGAGCAGGCACGGGAATTACTGCAACAGTTAAAACCACAGCTGGATGCACAGCTGGTGGATGAACTTCTGAATGCCGATGAAAGTAATGAAGCGGGCATTGCGGCACAACGCGCTCGTGTGGCACAACTGCAGCAACAGTTGCAATCGATCGATTCGCCTGAGG
>JBFFND010000112.1:0-7199 GCA_041563375.1 Gammaproteobacteria bacterium
ATGGAGACAGTGAGCAGCAATTAAGCGAGAGCCAAAGCTAAAGCCGGGCAGTGCCTGGTGCCGAGTGAAATACTGTACCAATCTATTCTGAGAATCAATTCACCTGAAGTTATCTCATTAGTGATCAGTGTTATGTAACACACGCCTGGCTTTTCGAGTCAGGTGTCAAAGTTGGTCAGAGTAAGCTGACCGCTTTCACCTCAATCATATCAATAAAATTATCAATCAACCTGGATATACGAGCTGTAATTAATCGCCATTGCCGTTGCCAGGGCCATCCAGTTCACACATTAATCCTTAATGATCAAGCTTATTAATAATGCAGGTCAATTTATGTGCAGTGCTGATAACTGCGTGGACGAATACATTATCGAAGTCAGCTCGAGTAATCATTACCTGGTGTGGATGACTTTATATCAATCGATAATCAGTAAAAACCGGCGTTATAAAACAACAATAATAGCAGGGAGTTGCACCAAAGGTGATCGTGTAGTGAATGAATGGCAACAGGCGCACCCGCGTGGTGCGGGGTTTGGTGAGTATCGGTGCAGAGACCATCAATTCAATGGAATGATTGCAGATAAGCCGGGCGTTTGAACAGGCGACAGGTAAATAAAATATTCGTGGCATATAACTTGCTGATTTAGTTTTGTATAAAAACAGCAGGTGACGTTAGTGAAGTATTTATTATTAATGATATGTTGGTTGCCGCAAGTTGTCATGGCCGATAATGCGCAACTGAAAACAGAAGTGGATACAGTATGGGTCATTACAGCGGCTGCGCTGGTGTTCTTTATGCAGGCAGGGTTTGCCCTGCTTGAGAGTGGTATGTCACGTTCCAAGAATGCAGTGAACGTGGTGATGAAAAACTATATGGATGTGTGCATCGGTAGCATTATTTTCTGGATGATCGGCTATGGCCTGATGTTTGGTGATAATGCAACAGGCTTTTTCGGCATAACACACTTTTTTCCACAGAGCCTGTCTGATATGGGTTACAGCTTTCTGTTATTCCAGACCATGTTTGCAGCAACCGCAGTGACCATCGCCAGTGGCGCGATGGCAGAACGCACACGATATCATGGATATCTGTTAGGTGCGTTACTGGTCAGCGGTATTATTTACCCGGTTTATGGTAGCTGGGTATGGGGCAGTTACTATGATGGCCAGGGCTGGTTAGCAGCATTGGGTTTTATTGATTTTGCAGGTTCGACCGTTGTGCATTCAATTGGTGGCTGGGTGGCACTGGCGGGTATTATTGTACTGGGGCCTCGGTTGGGTAAATTTTCAACCTCGGGTAAGCCGAGGGATATTCCCGGACACAACCTGACACTGGTTGCACTTGGTGGGCTTATTTTATGGCTGGGCTGGTTTGGCTTTAATGGCGGCAGTACGGTGGCCGCTGATACCTCGATCGGATTAATTGTTCTAAACACCCATCTCTCGGCTGCAGCGGGGGCAGTGGGCGCAATTGCCATGTTATTGCTGACACGCCAGCCTGTATTGTTGACGCAAAGTATTAACGGCAGCATCGGTGGCCTGGTCGGCATTACTGCAGGCTGCGCGACAATGGAGCCGCTGTACGCGATGCTGACCGGCTTTATTGCGGGCATGGTGGTCGTGGCAGGCGCACGCATACTTGAATTTTTTAAGCTGGATGATGTGGTGGGAGCCGTCTCAGTACATGGCTTTGCAGGCGCATGGGGCACCATGGCCGCAGGTATTTTCCTGAAAGGTAATATGTTTAATGTAGAGCAGATGTTCGTGCAGTTTATTGGTGTCGCGGCAGGGTTTCTATGGGCATTTCCCCTCGCGCTGTTGATGTATTACGTCATCGATAAGCTAATTGGTTTACGTGCCAGTTCACTGGATGAACAGCGGGGGCTGGATTATGCCGAGCATTACGAGATTGGTTATCCGGAATTCCAGACTGAGTTAGTGCACAAGGGAAAAGAGTAAATGAAGCAGAGTGCACTCACCGATGAAATGTCGAGACGCAGGAAAGCCATCTATAACGGTTTGAACGCCTGCCTGGATCAGGACGATGCAATAAAGGCGACAGAAATATGGATGCAGGAATTTTCATCGAAACCGTTATATGCGCTGCAGCCTTTTTTAAGCAGAATCATTGAGGCGCTGGATATTGATGTACCGCGGGGTGCCATTCAACAACATATTTTAAATTCACTGCTGAATGAATCAGGTCACCAGCTAGATGTGCCGACAAGCGCGCATCCTGCAGAGTTCGAACAGGAGATGCGTAAGCCCTCACAAAAGGCCAATGCCTCGCATAAAGTATTTACCCATTTCATGGATTACTTCCTGGCAGCGCTGTTTAAGTCGGATTCGGCCTCGGAGCTATCGATAAAAGTGTATGTGTTTGACAATGCGCACCGTACAGGTATCAGTGGTGAAAATATGGACAAGGTGAAAAAGTGGTTATCTGAGAATGGCCAGGTGTCACTCATCAGTGAGCTCACGCTGCAGCAGATGCAGGCATTATTTCACCTGTTCTATATTTCGAGTTGCGAGCATATCGGGCCGGTTAATACGGACAGGTTGATTGCGGAAAGTGTGAAAATCGTCGACCAGTTGCCTGAATCGGCGGAATTTTCAGTGAAAAGTATTTTCTGATTTATGTTGTGCCATTAATTTTAAAGTCATGTTATTTAATAAATTCAGAATAATGTTTTGTTTCTTCCTCGGCCATCCACTGATTGAGTTCCCATAAATCAGCCACTGGCAGCTGGCTGAAAGGCGCGTGATGCAGGTAGCCGTCCGGGCCAAATTCAGGCGTCATGCTGGTAAAACCGAATTGACGTTTGATCTGTGACCGCCAGATAATTTCCCACCAGCTCTGATGTGCGCGTAAGGCGTATGCATATTCCGGTGCACGGGGGTCGGGCACCTGTGGCCCCTGTTCATAGCCGACACGGGCATGTATGTGTTGCACATTGTCAGCAATGGCCTGTATCACATCCAGTTCTGTATCCATCAGTCGTTCACACACCACGCACCAGTGACTGAAGTCAACGGTGAGGCGGATCTGTGGAAGCTGATCCACGATGCGCTGTGTGACCCAGGGGTTGAATAAGCAACGGCTGCGATGGGTTTCGAAGCTGATGGGTAACTGATACTGGTCCGCAAGCTCGATTGCGCGTGTGAAAAATTCAATGCTGAGCGCCTCCGGCCAGGCATCACAGCCGCCCAGGCAGGTTACCAGCTGGGGTTTCAGGTTTGCACTGTTATCCAGCTTACGTTCCAGGCTATCAAGGTGCTGTTGCAGGCTGGCGTGACGTTCGGGTACGTAGCTGCCAGCAGTGGTGATTTCCGCAATATAGGCAATTTTGCTGTCAGCAAACAGCGAGGCCCAGTGCTGCTGTGCCTTGCGATCATCTGGCGCGGCCCCTTCAACCCCCTGCATACCGGCAGCCAGTAGCTGCTGTACCGCCTCATCAATCGATGAGCCATCGAAACCCCACAGGGTTTTAAATAATTGTAACTGCATTTTCAAATCACTGGTTAAAACAGTTTCTTAGCAATTCCTGTACCGCCTTAAGAGGGCGTAACACCGCATATATGAGCAGAGAAACGACCCAAAATGCGGCAGGAGAGAAATAAGCGCCTTGTTTTGGTGCGCTCGTGAAACCCGCCTGTCAGCCAGCAATAAACAATAATCCTTTAATTATCAGTGGCTTAAAGATGAATCAAGAGATGGCACAGGGATTGCAAAATCCGTATTACTAATTTTATTTTTAGTAATACTCGGAGATCTCGATGAAAACTTTATTTAAGACAGTAACAAAAGCATTTGCGGCTTTACTGATGGTTAGCAGCTTCAGTAATGCCGTGGCGGAGCCATTAAAGATTGGCTACAGCGACTGGCCTGGCTGGGTGGCATGGGAAGTAGGTATAGAAAAGGGATGGTTCAAGGAAGAGGGTGTAGATGTTCAGTTCGAATGGTTTGACTACGTAGCCTCAATGGATGCGTTTGCGGCAGGTAAGCTGGATGCAGTGGGTATGACCAATGGCGACACGCTGGTGACAGGTTCAACCGGTGCGAAAGGCATCATGTTCCTGATGAACGATTACAGCAATGGCAATGACATGATCATTGGTAAGGCTGGTATCAAATCTGTTAAGGACCTTAAGGGCAAGAAAATTGGTGTAGAGGTTGGCTTCGTAGGTCACCTGTTACTGTTGAATGCGCTTGAGAAGAACGGTCTGTCTGAAAAAGATGTAGAGCTGGTGAATGTGCCGACTAACGAAACGCCACAGGTTCTGGCATCCGGTGATGTTGATGCAATTGTTGCGTGGCAGCCAAGTTCGGGTATTGCGCTGCAACAGGTTCCGGGATCAACCGCTATCTATACCAGTGCAGATGAGCCAGGCCTGATTTATGACCTGCTTGCAGCCTCACCACAAAGCTACGCCGCGCGTAAGGATGACTGGAAGAAAGTTGCCAAAGTCTGGTACCGCATTGTTGATTACATCAAAGACCCAAAAACCTTTGATAGTGCGATCAAGATCATGGCATCACGTGTTGGTCTGGAACCGGCAGAGTATAAATCTTTTGTAGAAGGCACAAAAATTCTGACGCTGGATGAGGCTAAGGAGTTCTTCAAGAAAGGTGAAGGTTATAAATCACTCTATGGATCAACCAGAATTTCTGATGACTTTAATGTTGCGAATGAGGTTTATGGCGAACCCCTGGATGTTGATTCATATATTGATCCATCAATAACCAATGAATTGTAAGTAAGACTAAAACAGATCCCATATTATCAGGTGAAGGCCAAATAGATGTTTTCAAAATTATTTGCAGTACGAAAGAAACTCGATACGAAACAGCGTGTTTACGTTTCGATATTAAGTTTCCTGGTGCCCCTGATGTTATGGAGTCTGATTAGTTATGTGCCTTTCTTATGGCATCCGAAGGTTGAGATTACTGAGCCGGGTGATGTGTCATATTTTACAGAGGGCATGATGGTTGATCGTGAGCTGTTCGACAAGGAGGTTGAAACGGCCACTTCACAGCTTAAGAAAGTGCCGGAGGGTGAGCGGGCCAACCCGATTTACCTGCCAGCACCACATGAAGTAGCGACAGCGCTTTATACCGCATTTACAACTGAGCCCATGCGACGTAACGAGAAATGGTTACATGAAAGCTTGTGGGACAGTATCCAGGTCATTTTCTGGGGATTTGTTATCTCATCTATTCTGGGTGTGCCGCTGGGCATACTGGCAGGAACTTACGATGTGTTTTCCCGGTTATTTGAACCGTTTATAGAATTTTTTAGATACTTGCCAGCACCGGCATTTGGTGCACTGGCAGTCGCGATCCTTGGTATACATGAAGCGCCAAAGATAGCCATTATATTTATCGGTACATTTTTCCAGCAGGTGCTGGTGGTGTCCAATACAACGCGAAAACTGGATCCATCATTACTGGAAGCGGCAATGACGCTGGGTGCGAGACGTATCACGCTGCTGTTTAGAGTCGTTATACCCGGCATCATTACGCACCTGTTTAAGGATTTGCGGATTTTGCTGGGCTGGGCATGGACCTACCTGATCGTGGCTGAACTGATAGGCGCCAGCTCGGGTATTACCTGGTTCATTACGCAGCAGGCGCGCTATAAGAATTTCGACAACGTTTACGCCGCGATAATCATCATCGGCATTATCGGGCTGACTACAGATATTATTCTAGCCGCAATTGGGCGAAAAATATTTCCCTGGGAAAAAGGCGTGGCGAAGGCCTGACCGATCAGTGCTAACTAACGAAGTATAAGTAATAGAAGCCTAATAATAGAAGCTAAATAGCAGAAGCCTATGAGTAAATTAGAATTACCCAGTTACCTGGAGCAGAGTGAAGCCGTTAGAGATCGTTTTGATCGAATGAAGAAACGGCCTGTGACCTTGCAGGTAAAGAACCTGCATAAAGAATTTGATTCGCCACAGGGTAAGGTAACCGCACTGAAAGATATTAATTTTGAGACCTATAAGCGCGAATTTGTATGTGTGATCGGGCCTTCTGGTTGCGGTAAATCGACATTAATCAGGATCCTGGCGGGGCTGGAAACACCAAGCTCCGGTGAAGTACTGCTGGACGGCGCCGCAGTAAGTGAGCCTGGCCCGGATAGAGGCATGGTGTTTCAGGGCTATACCCTGTTCCCATGGTTAACCGTGAAGAAAAATGTCATGTTTGGGCTGGAAATGTCAGGACATGGAAAAACAAATTCTGAAGAGCAGGCCTTGCAGTGGATTGACCTGGTGGGCCTGAGCAAGTTTGCCAATGCCTATCCACATCAGCTATCCGGTGGCATGAAGCAGCGGGTAGCGATTGCACGCGCTCTGGCTAACCAGCCACGAATCCTGCTGATGGATGAACCATTCGGTGCACTCGATGCACAGACTCGCAGCAAAATGCAGAGTTACCTGCACGAAATCTGGAAAAATATAGATGTCACCATCCTGTTTATTACTCACGATCTTGATGAGGCCATTTATCTGGCAGATCGGGTTCTGGTATTGAAAGCGCATCCGGGTGAAGTACAGGAAGTGATCGAAGTGCCAGTGCCGCAGCCACGCTCACCTGAGCAGTTATTGAGCCCCGAATTCCTGGCGACAAAGAGGCGGCTGGAGGAGCTGATTCACCCGCCAGAGGAAGATGTGGGTATTGATGAAGACAAGATGAACATGGTGCGCATGGTCGATGTTAAGCACGAAGTTGAGAGTGTTTTTTAATGAAAAGCTGGCATCGCATGAGCTGGGAAGAAGTCGCTGCATTGCCTGGAAAGGGAATGGATGCAGCGATCCTGCCTGTGGGTGCAACCGAACAGCATGGGCCACATATGGGATGTGGAATGGATGCAGAAATCGCCTTTCAGTTATGCCGGGCCGTGGCGAACCAGACCGGTGTACCGATGTTGCCGACACTGCCCTATGGCTGCTCAATCGGGCATTCAAAGCGCTGGCCGGGTACCCTGGCGTTACAGCCGAAAACATTGATTGACGTGGTTAAACAGGTGGGTGACTGGGTATACAGCTCCGGTTTCAAGCGCCTGTTCATTATCAATGCACATGTGACAAATTTTGCACCGCTGCGTTGCGCACTGGAAATGCTGCGCGCCGAGTATGACGACATGATGATTGCTGTGATTAATACCGCTGAGATAAGTGATCGAGTAAAACAG
>JBFFND010000113.1:0-7188 GCA_041563375.1 Gammaproteobacteria bacterium
GCCCTGAAAAAAACCCGCTGGCTATTTCTGCTAATTGTTGCACTGGCCTTTGCCAGTTATACACTTACCTTACCAACACGCCTTGATAAGACGATCAGTCATATACTGGTGATTGCCTTTATTATTCAACTGGGCTTGTGGCTGTCGGCCATGCTGCGCTTTTCTATGGACGAATACCGTCAGCAACAACTGGAAAAACATCCGGCCAGTGTTACCACCGTCAATCTACTGAACTTTGTGGGCCGAACTCTTATCTGGTGCATGGTGTTATTACTGGCACTGGACAATATCGGCGTCAATATCACTGCACTGGTTGCGGGTCTGGGCGTGGGCGGTATTGCGGTTGCCCTGGCGATGCAGACCATACTTGGGGACCTGTTCTCCAGCCTGAGCATCGTGCTCGATAAACCCTTTGTCATCGGTGATTTTTTAATTGTCGATGAACTGCTTGGCACAGTTGAATACGTGGGACTGAAAACCACGCGCTTGCGCAGCCTGTCCGGCGAACAACTGGTGTTTTCCAATTCGGATTTATTGAACAGCCGCATTCGCAACTTTGGACGCATGTATGAACGCCGCGTACCCTTTACCATTGGCGTCACTTACCAGACCCCTCGATCGAAACTGGAGATCATTCCACAAATTATTCGTGATGCGGTGGACGCCCAGCAAAACACCCGCATGGATCGCTCCAACTTCAAGGCGCACGGTGATTTTGCCCTGTTATTTGAATCGGTGTATTACGTTAAGGTACCGGACTACAATGAATACATGAATATCCAGGAGGCAATTAACCTGTTTATTCACCAGCGCTTTGAAGAAGAAGGCATTGAATTTGCCTATCCGACACAAACACTGTATCTGAAACAGAATTAAACCAGGCACAAGGCCGATGAAAAAACAACACAGCCTGATTGACGAACATCGGCCGGATGCAATTAAACAGCGCCTGCGCCACACCACCTCATCTAAAAACCGTTCGGCTGCAACACTGGGGGGTATTGATGGCTGCATTACCACTTTCGCGATTGTCTCCGGCGCTGCCGGTGCTGGCCTGTCTGCACCGATTGCACTGATACTGGGGTTTGCCAATCTGTTAGCGGACGGTTTCAGTATGGCGGTCAGCCAGTACGAATCGATCAAGACCGAAAACTCGGTGATTGATTATATACGCGACAACGAGGCATTACATATCGACCAGATACCACAGGGTGAACGGGAAGAGGTGCGACAGATTTTCCAGCAGAAAGGCTTCAGTGGTGACACCCTTGAAGCCATCGTTGACACCATCAGTGGAGATAAACGCCTGTGGATCGACACCATGTTACGCGAAGAACATGGCCTGCAAACCCGCGGAAATAACGCACTTCGACCAGCAAGCATTACCTTTTTCGCTTTCATACTACTGGGTGCGCTGCCACTGATACCATTTCTGTTTTCTACGCCAACCATGCAACAGCAGTTTGTACTGAGCAGCATAATTGCCGGCGTGGTGTTTTTCAGCATTGGCCTGTTTAAAAGCCCGGATACCAGCAGGCCACACCTGGGTGCAGGCTTCAGCACCCTGCTAACAGGCAGCAGTGCTGCTGCACTGGCCTATGCCAGCGGACACATTCTACGAGAGGTATTCGGTATTTTATAACGTGCGCCAGGCCAGGCACCTGCATTAGTCGCATCGTCCCTGCTCGCGACTTTTCATTTGTTCGCGTAATTACTACAATAGATACCCGTCTGCCACGACACAGTGATGCCCCAATGGGTTTTTAATACAACACAGCGGCCGCTACATTGGCCGGCACATCGACAGAAATCGTTTTTTTGTGTTGCCTGCAGGCAGGCCACAGACTGAGCTGAATCGGAGCAACAATGAACACACGCTACAGCGATGAGCAACTCACTCATATCCGCAATCAGGCGCTGATCTACCAGTGTGCCTGTCCGGCCCATGTCACGGCGGTGATTAATGCGATACGCGCCCTGCATGAACAGCAACAGAACTGCATTAATGAAAGCGATACTGATCATGCCGTACACACCCGCATCCAGCAATCGGCAGACAAAACCCATAGCGAGCTGGAAAACTGCCTGACCGATATACTGCAGCTGGAAGGCTGGGACATGGACTCACTGCAAATGCCGGAGTATCTGAAAAAACGCCTGCTGGACGGCATCTAACCGGAGCTTATCAAGCCATCGCCGAACACCTGTAACACCTGATTATTCTTCCCCCCTTAGATTGATACGACACTTTCATATATAATCGCCGCGGTTCCAGACAGGCAGTTAATAATCCAGCTGCCTCCACGGAGCCAGCTCATTGACCCGCGACTACTGAGAATAATCATATGATATCTGCACAAGAAGCTCTTCAACGACTCAAGGACGGTAACCAGCGTTTTGCATCCGGCACCCGCAGCATCGAAAGCATGGCCAAACAAACCCAGCGTGGTGAACTCACTGGCGGCCAGGAACCCTTTGCAATTATTCTCGGCTGTTCCGATTCCCGTGTACCGGCCGAATTTGTCTTCGACCAGGGGCTGGGCGACCTGTTTGTGATCCGCATTGCCGGCAATATCGTGGCACCCTCACAGATCGGCAGTGTTGAATTTGCAGTTGATCGCTTTGGCACCAACCTGGTGGTCGTGCTCGGCCACTCTAGCTGTGGTGCGGTATCAGCCACACTGGATGAGTTAAAGAATCCATCCAATGACAATTCATCCAATATGCTGTCGATTGTTAACCGTATTCGCCCCACGGTAAAACCACTCTACGACGCCGAGCCCGACTGTGATCCTGAAGATTTACTCGACCAGGCCATACGCGCCAATATTCTTGCCGCCACCAATAATCTTCGTCACGGTTCGCCCATGTTGGAGCAGTATATTCAGGCGGGCAAGCTCTCGATTATTGGCGCAGAATATTCGCTGGAAACCGGCGTGGTGGATTTTTTCGACGATATTTAAGCCTACAAGCTCATTTTCACAAAATAGCCACGGCATATGGATGTGCCAGCTGACCCTGTGTTAATACCCGTCTCAATTCTCCTGTCTCATTCTTATAAACTGGCTTGTACAGAAATTTCTGTTTTCATCTCTGATTAACAATGCTACCTTAAATCCATAACAGGACATGGCGTAAATAAAAGACTATGAACAAACTCCTTCGCAACAGTAACCTGGCACTGACCTGGATCCAGGACATTGGCTTACTCATTATTGCCATTGCCACCATTATTGCGATTGGCATTGAACTGCTGACCATGTTTGAACAACGCCATGTTTCGCTGGCGGATTTATTGCTGCTGTTTATCTACCTTGAAATACTGGCGATGGCATCGATTTATCTAAAATCGGGCAAGCTGCCTGTACGCATACCACTTTATATTACGATTGTCGCACTGGCGCGCTATATGATCCTGGATATGAAAAACCTGGACACATGGCGCATGCTGGCGATTGCCGGAGCGGTACTGATTATCGCCTTTGCCATTCTGGTGATACGCTATGGCCACAACAACTACCCTTATATACAGGCAGATGACGAGCCATAATCCAGCTCACGAATTTTATTATGTTCCCAAACCCTGACCCCGAACTGCTACACGTACTCTATTTAATCACCCTGGTCGCAGTGATTGTGTCCTCTGCTTCCGGTGTACTCAAGGCAGGCTTCAAGCGACTCGATCTGTTTGGCGTGATTATGATTGCCATCGCTACTGGCCTGGGCGGTGGTTCCCTGCGTGATATGCTACTGGATCGCGATGTATTCTGGATTGCCAACCAGACCTTTTTTATTGCGTCATTATTGAGTGCGATTTTTATTTTTATAACCGCACGCCTGATTGCGATTCCACCCCGCTTCTTTTTAATACCCGATGCAGCCGGCCTGGCAGCATTCGCCGTAGCCGGCACACTGGTATCATTGATGTGGGGTGCGCCCTGGCTGGTTGCCAGTTTTATGGGAGTAATGACCGGCACCATGGGCGGCATCTTTCGTGACATACTCTGTAACGAGCAACCGATTGTGTTCCAGAGCCCACTCTATGCCACCGTATCCTGGGGTGGTTCGCTGCTGTTTATTGGCCTGATGCAACTGGACATCAGTATCACCGCATCTGCTCTGATTTCCGGCTTTGCGATTTTTGTTTCACGCATGCTGGCACTACGCTACAACATCGTATTACCCAAATTCCGTTTCAGGGAATAATCCTCCTG
Organism: Gammaproteobacteria bacterium; assembly: GCA_041563375.1. Taxonomy (GTDB): domain Bacteria; phylum Pseudomonadota; class Gammaproteobacteria; order SZUA-229; family SZUA-229; genus SZUA-229. Next base: position 4,215 of record JBFFND010000113.1, read on the forward strand.
GATTCAGCGCACGCATAATAAGTCTACCCATCTTCGCTACCGACATCCCTGTATCTCGCGAAATACCGTACGTCCTGTACATAAAAAAAGCCCCATCAAATTATGATGGGGCTTTTTGCAACGATAAAATTTTTTATCGATCGATTAACGCATGGTCACCAGCTCTTCTGCACTGGTGGGATGAATCGCCACCGTGTCGTCAAAATCTTTTTTGGTCGCACCCATGCGCATCGCCACCGCAAAACCCTGCAACATTTCATCGGCCCCGGGACCAATAATGTGGCAACCCACGACTTTTTCCTGTGCGCCGATACACACCAGCTTCATTGCCGTGGGCACTTCATGTCGCGTCATCGAATTGTACATAGCAGTGAACCGGGTCTGGTAAATTTTTACCGCATCACCATGCTCCTTGCGCGCCTCATCTTCGGTTAAACCCACCGTACCAATCGGCGGATGACTGAACACGGCGGTGGCAATCATTTTATAATCCAGGTGGCGGTCTTTCTGGTTATTGTAAAGACGATCACCCAGTCGACGACCGGCGGCAATCGCCACCGGCGTTAAGGGCGCGCGTCCGGTGACATCACCCAGCGCGAATACGTCTTCGACACTGGTGTTCTGGAACAGGTCGGTCTGGATAAAGCCATCCGCATCACGCTCAAGATTAATCGCATCCAGGTTCATGCCGTCGGTATTCGGATGACGCCCAATCGCCCAGATAATTTCATTGTAACCGTCAGTGGTATTACCCTTGTCATCGATAATACTCAGACTGCCATCGGACTGTTTTATAATTTTACGAATCTGTGTGCGCGCCAGTATATCGATACCCTGATCCAGCATCTGCTCCAGCAACGTCTCGCGTAGCATCGCATCAAACTCACGCAGCACATGCTGCTTGCGCAGGAACATGGTGACATCACTGCCCAGCGCATTCAGCACACCGGCCAGCTCGACTGCAATATAACCGGAACCGACGATCGCAACTTTTTTCGGACACTGCTCGAGTGCAAAAAAACCGTCCGAGGTAATGCCGTGTTCCGCACCGGGAATATCCGGTACGGTGGGCGTAGTGCCGGGAGAGATTACTATGTGTTTTGCACTGTATTGCTTGCCGTCCACATCAAGGGTGTGAGCGTCGACAAATGAAGCAAAACCCTGTAGCTCGTCGATATTCGAATCCGCCAGGTAATTGTGATACCAGCTATTAATCCCGGCGATATAGTTTTCCCGTTTGGTGACCAGGTGATTCCAGTCAAAGCCGTTACTCTGCAAATCAAAGCCATAGTCTTTTGCATCTTCCAGCGCATGCGCCAGATTAGCGCCGAACCACATCACTTTTTTCGGTACACAGCCGACATTCACACAGGTTCCACCGATCTTGCCACTTTCGACCACCGCACATTTTGCACCATAGGCCGCTGCCCGCTCCGCCACGGAAAGTCCGCCGCTGCCGCCGCCAATTGCTATTAAGTCGTAATCGTATTTTTTTGACATGATAAACCCTGTAGTGAGAACCTGAGGTCAGGTAATATACCAGCACACAGACACGCGGAACACCCACACAGAGCCATGTTGTTATTTGATAAATTAAAAACACTGAACCCATCGCCCCGCTACCAGCACATCGTCGATCGACTGGAACAATACAGCCTGTTGACCCGGCTCGACCGACCCATCGGAACACTGCTACTGCTCTGGCCAACTTTATGGGCACTGTGGATTGCCGCTGAAGGCTGGCCACGCACCCCGGTGCTGATTGTGTTTGTGCTGGGGGTAATTCTGATGCGCGCCGCCGGCTGCGCGATTAATGATTTTGCCGACCGCAATATCGATGGCCATGTGCAACGCACCCGGCAACGCCCCATGGCTACCGGCAAGGTGAGCAGCCGCGAAGCGCTGCTGGTGTTTGCCAGCCTGGCGAGCTGCGCCTTTATCCTGGTGCTGTTTATGAACCGGCTCACCATCTATATGAGCCTGGTGGGTGTGCTGCTGGCCGCCAGCTATCCGTTTATGAAACGCTATCACTATATGCCCCAGGTGCATCTGGGCGCAGCCTTCGGCTGGGCCGTACCCATGGCCTACACTGCCCAGGCCAATGAAATCACTGCCATGACCTGGCTGATATTTATGGCCACGGTGTTATGGACCACCGCCTACGACACCATGTATGCCATGGCGGATCGCGAAGATGACCTGAAGATCGGCGTCAAGTCCACGGCGATTCTATTCGGCGAGGCCGACCGTTTAATCATCGGCATGATTCAGGCACTATTGATGCTTAACCTGGTACTGATCGGCCAGCGCGCCGAGCTGGGACTGTATTACTACCTGGGACTGCTGACCGCCAGCGGCTTTGCGATTTACCAGCAATACCTGATCAGGGACCGTGAGCGGATGAAATGCTTTCAGGCGTTTTTAAATAACAACTGGTTTGGCCTGAGTGTGTTTGCGGGCATTTTTATCGATTACTGGGTCAATTAGTAAACCCTCAACTGCTGCCCACTAATTTCATAGTCCGGTGATTTCAGTTGCTGCCTGGCCGCCTGGCTGTAACCCTGCAGGTCATACTCAATATCAATACACACCGGTTTGATCACCCCTTGCCGGTATTCCAGGCGACAGCCATAAATTGGATCACTGGCCCAGTACACCCGGTAATCATCCACCAGCCGAATCACCAGCAGTTCGCGCGACCCGATATTAAAATAGCCCGATGCGCTCACTTGTGGCATTTGCTGCAAGGCACTTAAATCAAACTCATAGGCATTGTTGCCATTCGAGTTAAGTGCTGATGCCGGCAACTCAAACAGGCCCCGCGTAAAAATATACAGCAACCACAGCAGGGCAAAGCCCAGCATCAGTTTGCTGGCAACGCGTAAAAATAATCGGGAATCCTGCATGTGTATTCTGCGCGCCTCTGAGTTAATTAGCGTAAAATGGAACCATGTCCGAGTTCACTTTATTACCA
>JBFFND010000114.1:0-7176 GCA_041563375.1 Gammaproteobacteria bacterium
AGCGCAGCAATTAACTGATAAATTGATCAAGAAGGAAAATGTCGATTTTGTGCGCGCGATTCAGGACGATGTGCACTGGCTGGGTTTCGACTGGCAGGATCGTCTGTATTACGCCTCGGATTACTTTCCCAAATTATATGAGTTTGCGCAGGAGCTGATCCGCGCGGGCAAGGCCTATGTGTGTGACCTGAGCGCGGAAGAAACCCGTGAATACCGCGGTACACTCACCGAGCCCGGCAAGCCCAGCCCTTACCGCGAGCGTTCGGTGGAGGAAAACCTGGACCTGTTCGCGCGGATGAAAGCCGGCGAGTTCCCCAATGGATCCCGGGTGTTGCGCGCCAGAATTGATATGGCCTCGCCCAATATGAATATGCGCGACCCCACGCTTTACCGTATTCGTCACGGCGTGGTGCATCATCAGACCGGTGCCGAGTGGTCAATCTATCCCATGTACGACTACACCCACCCAATTTCCGATGCGCTGGAAGGTATTACCCATTCGCTGTGTACGCTGGAATTTGCCGACCATCGCCCGCTGTATGACTGGGTGCTGGACAATATTTCCATTGACTGCCATCCGCAGCAGATCGAGTTCTCGCGCCTGAATCTGCAATACACGGTGATGAGCAAGCGCAAGTTGACCCAGCTGGTGGAGGAGAAGCATGTGCATGGCTGGGATGACCCGCGCATGCCGACTATCGCCGGCTTGCGTCGCCGTGGTTATACCCCCTGGTCGATCCGTGAGTTCTGCCACCGTATCGGGGTCACCAAAATGGATAACTCGGTGGAAATGGGCATGCTGGAAGCCACTATTCGTGATGACCTGAATGCACACGCGCCGCGTCGTATGGCGGTGCTGAATCCTCTCAGGGTGGTGATTGAAAACTACCCGGAAAACCAGATGGAAGAGTTCAGTTCGCCCAATCATCCGCAGGATGAAAGCTTCGGTAAGCGGAATATTCCGTTCTCACGGGAAGTTTATATTGACCGTGAGGATTTTCGCGAACAGGCCAATAAAAAATACAAGCGGCTGGTGCTGGGTGGCGAAGTGCGCCTGCGCTCCGGCTATGTGATTCGCTGTGATGAAGTGGTCAAGGACGCACAGGGCGAGATTACCGAACTGCGTTGCAGTTACGACCCGGATACCCTGGGTAAGAACCCCGAAGGGCGCAAGGTCAAGGGTGTGATTCACTGGGTCTCTGCGGCCCATGGGGTGCCCGCCGAAGTGCGCCTGTACGACTGTCTGTTCAGCCATCCAACTCCCGATGATGGCAAGGATGGTGTGGACTATAAGGAACGCATTAATCCCGATTCCTTGCAGATTCTGCAGGGTTGTATGCTGGAACCTTCGCTGGCGGAAGCCGAGCCGGGTGAGCGTTTTCAATTCGAACGGGAAGGTTATTTCTGTCGCGACAGCGGTTCTGGTAGTGATTCTGGCGATACCCTGGTGTTCAATCGCACGGTGACCCTGCGTGATTCCTGGGCGAAGATGGACGAGGCTGGCGGATAGGCTGGAAATGCTCGGTATTTGATAAATGATTAAACTCGGCACCCCGCAGTGGTTGGGTGCCGAGGGTATAGTCGAGGATTAAACGTCGATGGCTAAATCAGGCCTGGGCATTCGAGCGTACGGCACCGAACCTGCGACGTTGTATGCCCAGCAGCCCCAGTACGCCTGAAATCATCAGCCATGCCGCACCGGGTAGTGGTACCGGTGAAGGTTCTACCGTAAAGGCATAGCTGCCGGCGCTGCCCGGTGTGCCAAAATCCCCATCACCGTAGGCGGTCAGCGAGGCGGCGTAATTGCTGGACAGCATGCTGTCGCTGATCAACTCCATGCTTACCCCGCTGCCAACAAAGCCACTGCCGTAGTTGAAGCGCAGCAATTCCCCTGAAGCATCTGAAAATACAATCTCGTCGCTGCTATTGCCCAGGCTAAAGCCGCTGCCATACGCATAGTCGGCGCTGAACCCACCATTGCTCAGGCTGTCGCCATTGCGTGCCAGCACAAAAAAACTGCCGGAGGCAATCGACAGACCACTGCCGGACAGCAACACGCTGTTACTGCCATCGTCATGCAGGCTGAGGCCGTCCAGGCTGACGGTTTCGCTACCTGGATTAAACAGCTCGAACCATTCACCGTTGCTGTCGCTTACAGCGACGGGGTCGGCCATGATTTCAGTGATCAGCAAATCGCTGACTGAAGCCTGGCTAATGCCGCAGATGCTGAAAACAGACAGCAGCCCTAAGCTGAATCGTGTGAAGTGGTGTTTTGCCCTTGTCAGTTTCTTCCGGGCGAGTGTATTGACTCGTATCATATTAAAATCTCCATATAAATTGTGTCGCACGAAACATCATCCACTGCGCGTGCGAGCCGCCTGAAACAACGGCCTGATAACCCTAACGCAAGTGTAGCCGGGTTTGCAAGAGGTTCACTACATATTCGTATCTGCTGATTTAATGAAACAAATTCGTAATAGAGTGTTGACGAGCAATTAAATGCTCCCTATAATTCGCGCCACTTCAACGAGTGATCGTCTGTAGTTACAGCGTCCCCATCGTCTAGAGGCCTAGGACACCGGGTTTTCATCCCGGCAACAGGGGTTCGACTCCCCTTGGGGACGCCAATATTCTTAAAGCCGGAACGTTTCTGTTCCGGCTTTTTCATTTCTAGTAAAGACAGCTTATTTTCAATGGTAAAAGTTCGGCTTTGCCTATAAAATAGGCGAAATCATCACTATCCTGAAAACGGGAGCACCGATTTATCGCTGCTCCCGTTTCGTATGTTCGGCGGAGGCATAATGAGTCAAAAGGCGCTGTTAGCGTTAGCAGATGGAAGCCTGTTCTGGGGGCGTTCCATTGGTGTTTCCGGTGAGTCAATCGGCGAAGCCGTGTTCAATACCGCAATGAGCGGTTACCAGGAAATTCTCACCGACCCATCCTATTCAAAACAGATCGTTACCCTGACTTATCCTCATATTGGCAATGTCGGCACCTGTGACGGCGATAAAGAATCCGCGCGTGTCCATGTGGCCGGGCTGGTGATTCGTGACCTGCCGGCGCTGGCCAGCAACTGGCGCAATCAGCTGAGCCTGCCGGATTATTTGCAGGCACATAATGTGGTCGCCATAGCCGATATTGATACCCGTCGCCTGACGCGGTTGCTGCGTGAAAAAGGCGCACAGAATGCCTGTGTTATCGCCGGCGATAACATTGACGCCGAGGCGGCTGTTGAAAAGGCCCGTGCCTTTGCCGGCCTAAAGGGGATGGATCTGGCGCAGCAGGTGACCACCGATAAACCGTTCGAGTGGACCCAGGGCAGCTGGGACATCAACAGTAACCAGCACGCGCAACGCGACGTTAGCGAGTTGCCCTACCACGTAGTGGCCTACGATTACGGCATTAAATTCAATATTCTGAATATGCTGGTGGATCGCGGATGCCGCGTTACCGTGGTGCCGGCCAAAACCCCGGCCGCCGACGTGCTGGCGATGTCACCGGACGGCGTGTTTCTGTCCAATGGTCCCGGTGATCCGGAGCCCTGTGATTATGCCATTGAAGCGATCAAGCAGGTGCTGGAAACCGATACACCGTTGTTCGGTATATGTCTGGGACATCAGCTGCTGGCACTGGCCTGCGGCGCACAAACCGAGAAAATGAAATTTGGTCATCACGGGGCTAACCATCCAGTACAGGATGTGCAGAAAAAAACCGTGATGATTTCCAGCCAGAACCACGGTTTTGCGGTGAAACAGGATTCATTGCCAGACAATTTGCAAGCCACCCATGTGTCGTTGTTTGATGGTTCCCTGCAGGGTATACACCGTACTGATAAACCGGCGTTCAGTTTCCAGGGGCACCCGGAAGCCAGCCCCGGCCCCAATGATGTGTCACCGGTGTTCGATCACTTTATTGAGTTGATTGAGGTGTATAAAGCGTAAAGCGAAAAAGAAAACGCACTAAAGTGCAGGAGCACTTTGAACGTGCGGACGCACGGCCCGAAGGGTGGAGCACAGGATGTGCGGAACAAATGAACGCTAACAACGCAAATGGACGCGATAATAATCAGATCAATGCCTGGAAGACAGAATACAGGTAGTGGAAGGTACGAAAAATACGAGTTTTGTAGTTACCAGTTACTGGGGTTTGCTGCAAATTGTACAGGGTGTATAAAGAATTGATCGTTGATACATAAAAGCAGTGCTAGTTAATATTGCGTGAATTGGCGCTAATTTGCGTTCATTCGCGTTTTCTTTTTAAAACAGTATGAACCGAGAATGCAGGCAAAGGAACGCGACAGTCATCAGGAGGATGTATGCAGCGAATGGAGTCGATTTCTCAAACAGTGCTGGCGTGTGCCTTCGAGGTCAGCAACCGACTCGGTACAGGTTTTCTGGAGTCGGTTTGTGAAAATGCGTTGTGTGTAGAGTTGCAACAGCAGGGCATGATCTTTACACAGCAAAAGCCTTTGAAAGTGATTTACAAGGGCAATGTCATTGGTAATTTTGTCTCTGACATTGTTGTCGAGAATAAGCTCCTGGTTGAGCTGAAGGTAGTCTCTGAGTTTGATAAAGCTCATAGAGCACAGGTAATTAATTACCTTAAAGCCACAGGTATTCCAGTTGGCCTGCTATTGAATTTTGGTACACCTAAATTAGGTGTCAAACGTATTGTGTACCAATACACGAAAACTGAGGTTATTTAATGTTGCGTTCATTTGCGTCTATTTGCGTTCATTCGCGTTTTCTTTTTAATACAGTAAAGGAAATTCGCAATGCCTAAACGTACCGACATAAACAGCATTCTGATTATTGGCGCTGGCCCTATTGTTATCGGTCAGGCCTGCGAGTTCGATTACTCCGGTGCTCAGGCCTGTAAGGCACTGCGCGAAGAGGGTTTCCGCGTTATTCTGGTGAACTCAAACCCCGCCACCATTATGACCGACCCGGAAATGGCTGATGCCACCTATATCGAGCCGATTCACTGGAAAACCGTCGCCAGCATTATCGAAAAAGAACGTCCCGATGCATTGCTGCCCACCATGGGCGGGCAGACCGCCTTGAACTGTGCGCTGGATCTGGATCGCGAAGGTGTGCTGGAAAAATACGGCGTGGAAATGATCGGTGCATCCAAGGATGCGATCGACATGGCGGAAGACCGCGAAAAATTCAAAACCGCGATGGAAGAAATTGGCCTCGATATGCCCCGCGCTGCGGTGGCGCACAGTATGGAGGAAGCCTACCAGGTGCAGGCCATGGTCGGGTTCCCGACGATCATCCGTCCATCTTTTACCATGGGTGGCTCCGGTGGTGGCATTGCCTATAACCGTGAAGAGTTCGAGGAAATCTGCAAGCGCGGCCTGGAATTATCACCCACCAACGAACTGCTGGTGGAAGAGTCAATTCTGGGCTGGAAAGAATATGAAATGGAAGTGGTGCGTGACAAAAATGACAACTGCATCATTATCTGTTCAATAGAAAACTTTGACCCTATGGGTATACACACCGGTGACTCAATTACGGTGGCCCCGGCGCAAACCCTTACGGATAAAGAATTCCAGCGCATGCGTGATGCCTCACTGGCAGTGCTGCGTAAAATCGGCGTGGAAACCGGCGGCTCGAATGTACAGTTTTCGGTGAATCCGGAAGACGGCCGCATGACCATTATCGAAATGAACCCGCGGGTGTCGCGTTCATCGGCACTGGCGTCAAAAGCCACGGGTTTTCCGATAGCCAAGGTGGCGGCCAAGCTGGCGGTGGGGTACACCCTGGATGAGTTGCGTAACGATATTACCGGCGGCGCAACGCCGGCATCGTTCGAGCCGTCCATCGATTACGTGGTGACAAAAATCCCACGTTTCACCTTTGAAAAATTCCCGCAGGCGGAAAACCGTCTGACCACACAGATGAAATCGGTGGGCGAGGTCATGGCAATTGGTCGCACCTTCCAGGAGTCGTTGCAGAAAGCACTGCGCGGTCTGGAAATTGGTGTTGATGGCTTCAGCGAAATGCTGCCGAAAAATTTATCCGCTGAAGAAACCGAAAGCAAACTGCGCAAGGAACTGCAGCAGCCAGGTGCTGACCGTATCTGGTATCTGGCGGAAGCCTTCCGTCACGGCATGGATCTGGAGCGTATACATCAGCTGACCTTTATCGATCCATGGTACCTGGTGCAGATTGAAGAAATTATCAATCTGGAACAGGGGCTGCGTACACGTGAACTGAACAGCATCGAAAAAGATGAAATGTTTATGCTCAAACGCAAGGGCTTTGCTGACCGTCGCATGGCAACCCTGATGGGCGAAACCGAATTTACCGTGCGCATGCACCGCCAGGCGATGGGCATACGGCCCGTGTATAAGCGGGTGGATACCTGCGCTGCGGAATTTGCCACTTCAACCGCTTATATGTATTCCACTTACGAAGAAGAGTGTGAAGCGCAGGTCAGTGACAGAGATAAAATTGTGGTGCTGGGTGGCGGCCCCAACCGTATAGGCCAGGGTATCGAGTTTGATTACTGCTGCGTACATGCCGCACTGGCGATGCGTGAAGATGGTTATGAAACCATTATGATCAACTGCAACCCGGAAACCGTGTCCACCGACTTTGATACCTCGGATCGTCTCTACTTTGAACCGCTGACACTGGAAGATGTGCTGGAGGTGCTGGATCTGGAGCAGCCTAAAGGTGTCATCGTGCAGTATGGTGGTCAGACGCCGTTAAAACTGGCGCGTGACCTGGAAGCCGCGGGCGTGCCGATTATTGGCACCAGCCCGGATCGTATTGACCTGGCTGAAGACCGTGAGCGTTTCCAGCAGCTGATTACCCGACTGGGACAGAAGCAGCCGCCCAACCGCCTGGCGCGTTCTGCAGATGACGCAGTGGCACTGGCCGAGGAAATCGGTTACCCGCTGGTGGTGCGTCCATCCTATGTGCTGGGTGGTCGCGCAATGGAAATCGTGCATAACGAAAGCGATCTCAAGCATTATATGACCAGTGCGGTGAGTGTTTCCAATGATGCGCCGGTATTGCTGGATCGTTTTCTCGACGATGCGGTTGAGGTGGATGTGGATGCCATCTGTGATGGCACCGATGTGTTGATCGGCAGCATTATGGAACACATTGAGCAGGCCGGTGTGCACTCAGGCGATTCAGCCTGTTCATTACCACCCTACAG
>JBFFND010000115.1:0-7108 GCA_041563375.1 Gammaproteobacteria bacterium
CACCGCATCCATTATAAAACAGCGTATCGAGCGTTTTATTCCGATTATTTTTCTCACCGCGAAAACCGATGAAGCATCACTGGTGAAGTGCATCGAAGCGGGCGGTGACGACTTTCTGATTAAACCCTTCAATTACCTGTTGTTGACCTCCAAACTGCGTTCGATGTTGCGCATTGTTTCCCTGTACCAGAACATTGAGGAAAAGAATAAATCGATACATCATCATAATATGCAGATGATGCAGGAAATGAATGTCACCAGAAAGGTGTTCGAGAAAGTCAGTAAAAATGATATGCGTGGGCCACATACTGGTCTTAAATACTCGATGTCGCCGATGAGCATGTTTAATGGTGATGTGATCATGGCAGAAAAAAACCAGACATCGGGGCTGGATGTGCTTATTGGCGATTTTACCGGCCATGGTCTGTCAGCAGCAATCGGTGCCATACCCATTGCTGATGTGTTTCATACCATGACCCGCAAGTGTTTTCTGTTTACCGATACCCTGGCAGAAGCCAATGACAAACTGATCGACCTGTTGCCGACACAGATGTTTATGGCTGCCGTGATGCTTAGCGTCGACCGCAGTAATAATATACTGAGTGTCGTGAATGCCGGCCTGCCGGATGTTTATCTGTATCGTGGTAATGAGATTATCCGCACCTTCAAATCCAGAAATATTCCACTGGGTATCAGTAAAATGAGCTCTTCCCAGTTTGAAGTGGAGATGCAGCCTCTTGAATACGGCGATTGCCTGTATGTTTCCACAGACGGTGTGATGGAAGCAAAAAACCGTCAGGGAGAAATGTTCGGGCTGGATCGGTTACTGGGGATGTTTAATGAAAACATTCCCGGGGAAGAACTGTTTGAGTCGATCCTGTCACGCTGTGCCGAGTTCGCCGATGGCGCTGAGCAAAGCGACGACATTACTTTGCTGGAGTTGTGTCATCTACCTGATGTCAGTTATCCGCACTCTGCGGAGTTCAGCAATGAGGTACGCGAGCCGTCTAACTGGTCACTGCAGTTCGATCTGGATATTAAAAGCCTGCGCCAGTTTGATGCTTTGCCCTATATTATGCAGGCGGTGAATAACCTGCAGCCACTGGAGAGTGGTCGCACCCGTCTGCATACCATCCTTACAGAGATGTTCGCCAATGCGCTGGATCACGGTCTGCTCAAGCTGGATTCCTCGATGAAAAATTCACCGCAGGGCTATATGGCGTTTTACCAGGAAAAACAGCGACGTCTGGAGCAGACAGACGAGGGCACCATTAACATCAGTCTGGAGCATACCCTGCAGGATGATGGTCGAAGCGGTCGACTCACTATTACGGTATTTGACAGTGGTGACGGCTATGATTACAAGGCGCTGGATCTGGATAACAATAACGCCTATTCAGGGCGTGGCCTGAAACTGGTGTCATCGCTGTGTACTGAAATGAAGATCCTCGGTAAGGGCAATGTGATCACGGCGCTCTATGACTGGCAGGCTGATCAGGCCTGACTTCTCCCTTCCCCAGAATGCTCCTCGCGCTGCCCGCACAGGCTGATTTAGAGCGGGCGAAATTTAGCATAAAATTATTTCATAATTGTAAGTTATTGATAAATAAGTAACTAATTTTCGGCATGTAAAAAATAACTTGCTTTTATTGCCTGAGTTATTAAAGTGTTATGTGAAATTCTTAAGTGACCGTATTAACTACGGGGGCTTTGAGCCGGGTTATTTGCAATAACCCGAGCCGCACAGAAAAAACCAGTGGAGAAGACTTATGTCTACACAGAACCAGGATCAGGATATTGATCAGCAGGAAACCCTTGAATGGCTGGAAGCGATTGAAGGTGTCTTACAGACCGATGGCGCGAATCGCGCCCACTTCCTGCTGGAGCAGATGATCGACAAACTGCGTCGCTCCGGTGCCAATCTGCCACACAAGGCCAATACTGCCTATGTGAATACCATTCCAACGCATCTGCAACCCAATATGCCCGGTGATCTGAGCATTGAGCGTCGTATCCGCGCGCTGATCCGCTGGAATGCCGCAGCCATGGTAGTGAAGGCGAATCGTAAGTCCACCGAACTGGGTGGGCATATTGCCAGTTTTGCTTCGGCCGCGACACTGTATGACGTGGGCTTTAACCACTTCTGGCGCGCCCCCAGCCATGAGCACGGCGGTGACCTGGTGTTTTTCCAGGGGCATTCTGCGCCGGGCATGTATGCGCGCGCCTATCTCGAAGGTCGTTTCGATGAATCGCAACTGGATAATTTCCGCCAGGAAGTGGATGGCAATGGTCTGTCTTCCTATCCACATCCCTGGTTAATGCCGGATTTCTGGCAGTTCCCCACGGTCTCCATGGGACTGGGGCCGATTTCCGCGATCTACCAGGCGCGCTTTATGAAGTACCTGCAGGATCGTGGCCTGGCGGATACCCGCGAGCGTAACGTGTGGTGCTTTATGGGTGACGGCGAAACCGACGAGCCGGAATCCCTGGGTGCGATTTCACTGGCCTCCCGCGAGAAGCTGGATAACCTGACCTTTGTGATTAACTGTAACCTGCAGCGCCTGGATGGCCCGGTACGCGGCAATGGTAAGATCGTGCAGGAACTGGAAGCGATCTTCCGTGGTGCCGGCTGGAAGGTCGTGAAGGTGCTGTGGGGCAGCTACTGGGATCCATTGCTGGCCAAGGACACCAATGGCCTGCTGCAGAAACGCATGCTGGAAGCCGTGGATGGCGACTTTATGAACTACAAGTCGAAGGATGGCGCCTATGTGCGTGAGCACTTCTTCGGCAAATACCCCGAACTGAAAGCCATGGTGGCGGACATGTCCGATGATGACATCTGGCGTCTCAACCGCGGTGGTCATGATCCACACAAGGTCTACGCGGCCTATAGCGAAGCCGCCAAGCGTGATGGCCAGCCCACCGTGATCCTGGCACACAGTGTCAAGGGTTATGGTATGGGTTCGGCGGGTGAGGGCCAGATGCGCACCCACTCGCAGAAGAAACTGGATGAAGAAGAAATGATTGCCTACAAGAATCGTTTCAATATCCCCATTTCAGACGAGCAGGCGGCCCGTGCAGATTACTACCGTCCGGATGAGAATTCCGAGGAAATCAAATACCTCAAGGCACAGCGCAAAAAGCTGGGTGGGCCCATGCCCAGCCGTCAGCGACTGGCAGCGCCACTGGAAGTGCCGGATCTGTCGGTGTTCGAGCCAATTACCAAAGGCTCGGGTGACCGTGACATGTCCACCACCATGGCCTTTGTGCGCCTGTTAACCCTGATCACCCGCGACAAGAAAATGGGCAAGTATGTGGTGCCCATCGTGCCCGACGAGGCACGTACCTTCGGTATGGAAGGCATGTTCCGTCAGCTGGGCATCTATTCCTCGGTGGGTCAGCTGTACACGCCGCAGGATAAAGAACAGGTGATGTTCTACAAGGAACACAAAACCGGGCAGATCCTGGAAGAAGGCATTAACGAGGCCGGTGCCATGTCGTCCTGGGTGGCCGCGGCAACCGCCTACAGCACCCACAGTGTGAATATGGTGCCTTTCTATATCTTCTATTCCATGTTCGGCTTCCAGCGCATCGGTGACCTGGCCTGGATGGCTGGCGACATGCAGGCGCGCGGCTTCCTGATTGGCGGCACTGCCGGCAGAACCACACTGGCGGGTGAAGGCCTGCAGCACCAGGATGGTCACAGCTTTATGGCCTCAGCCACCATACCGAACTGTGTGTCCTATGATCCCTGCTTTGCCTATGAGCTGGCCGTGGTGATTCATGATGGTATGCGCCGCATGTATAAAGAGCAGGAAAATGTGTTCTACTACATCAGCGTAATGAACGAAAACTACCAGCAGCCGGCGATGCCAAAAGGTGCCGAGGAAGGCATTATCAAGGGCATGTACCTGCTACAGGGTGGCGGCAAACGCCGCAAGAAGGTGCAGCTGCTGGGTGCCGGCACGATTTTACGTGAAGTGATCGCCGCGGCAGAACTGCTGGACAAGGACTGGTCGATTGACGCGGATATCTGGAGCGTGACCAGCTTTATCGAGCTGCGTCGTGAAGCCCAGGATGTGGAACGCTGGAATCGTCTGCACCCACTGCAGGACAAGCGCATCTGCTATATCGAGAAAGCGCTGAAGGACAAGCGTGGTCCGGTGATTGCCGCCACCGATTATGTGCAGGTATATGCCGACCAGATTCGTAAATGGGTTCCGGGCAGTTACACCACACTGGGTACTGATGGCTTCGGTCGTTCCGACACCCGCGTACAGCTGCGTAAACACTTTGAAGTGAATGCACAGTATGTGGCCGTGGCGGCACTGATGGCACTGGCAGATGATGGCCAGTTCCCGGCGGGCAAGGTACAGGAAGCGATTGAGAAATATGGCATCAATCCTGAAAAGCCAAACCCGTTGCTTGCCTGATCCATTAGTTAAACAAACTGTCAGCGCGTTGTGCTGGCAGGGTAAAAAATCAGTAGCCTGTCGGTGCAGTAAACAGTGACCGGCGGCTCAAACAGTTAATCACTGGAGTGGAACCATGAGTGAAATGGTCGAAGTAAAAGTGCCAGATATTGGTGATTTCGACTCGGTCGAAATTAATGAAGTGCTTGTCGCGGTCGGCGATCAGATTGCCGAAGAAGATTCCCTGATCACGGTTGAGTCGGACAAGGCCTCAATGGAAATTCCGAGCAGTCATGCCGGTATCGTGAAGGAAGTTAAGGTCAATGTAGGCGACAGCATTACACAGGGCGATGTGGTGATTGTGCTGGAAGCCTCTGCCGATGCAGCAGATGCGCCAACGGAAGTTGAAGTAAAACCGGCGGAGAAAGCAGCAGACAAACCAGCCGAGAAAACACCAGAGACCGCAGTAGAAAAACCAGCAGCTGCACCCACACCTGCACCTGCTGCCGAATCCCGTCCATCACCCACCGCCAATATCGATCCGGTCAGTTTCAAACTGGCCCATGCCTCGCCTGCAGTACGCAAGTTCGCGCGCGAGCTGGGTGTGGACCTGAGCAAGGTTACTGGTAGTGGCCGTAATGAGCGTATTGTTAAGGAAGACGTGCAGGGCTTTGTTAAGCAGGTTATGAGCAGCGGTTCCAGCGTAGCGGCTGCATCCGGTGCGGCAGCCATGCCGGGTATCGAGCCCATGCCGCAAATCGATTTCAGCCAGTGGGGTGACGTTGAGACCAGAGCGCTGAGTAAAATCAACAAGCTTACCGGTCGCTTCCTGCACCGCAACTGGGTGACCATACCCCATGTGACCCAGTTTGATGAGGCGGATATTACCTCACTGGAAGCCTTCCGCAAGCAGTCGAATAAAGACTACGAAAAAGAGGGCGTTAAATTCACCATGCTGTCATTTATTATGAAAGCAGTGGCTGCAGGTCTTAAAAAATACCCACGCTTTAATTCATCACTGGAGCCCAGCGGTGAAAACCTGATTATGAAAAACTATTTTCATATCGGCGTTGCGGTAGATACGCCGGACGGACTGGTGGTGCCGGTGATTCGGGACGTGGATAAAAAATCACTGGTGGACATTTCGCTGGAACTGCGTGAAATGTCGAGCAAAGCACGGGACAAAAAACTCTCGCCCGCGGATATGCAGGGTGGCTGTATGTCGATTTCCAGCCTGGGCGGCATCGGCGGCACCAAGTTCACGCCGATTGTGAATGCACCGGAAGTGGCTATTTTAGGTGTGTCCAAAGCGGAGATGAAACCGGTATGGAATGGCAGTGAGTTTGAACCGCGTTTAATGTGCCCGCTGTCGTTGTCCTATGACCACCGGGTCATTGATGGTGCAGAGGGTGCACGTTTTATTACCTATGTCAGTCATCTGCTGGCGGATGCGCGCCGTTTGCTGCTGTAGAGACAGTAGCTGGAGCTAAAGCAACCACGTTGGCAGTCAGATGCAACGTGCAGGACCAGATGGCTTAACACAGTGGACTCCCGATGGTTTTAATCGGGAACGATCAATACAGAAGGCTTGAATATGAGCACGATAGAAGTACATGTTCCCGATATCGGCGATTTCGATTCGGTTGAAATTATCGAAGTACTGGTGGCAGAAGGTGACCAGATTGCCGAAGAAGATTCGCTGATCACCGTGGAATCCGACAAGGCCTCGATGGAGATTCCATCACCGGTGAGCGGCACGGTTAAATCGCTGAAAGTAAAAGTCGGCGATTCGATTTCACAGGGCAGCCTGCTAATGGAAGTCGAAACGGATGGTGCTGCAGAAGCACCAGCACCAGCGCCGAACGAAACAGCATCAGAGCAGTCAGGCACAGAGCAACCAGCAGTGCAACAGCCGGCACAGCAGAGTGCACCAGCAGAAACTGCGACTGCGAATGAGCAACCTGCTGCCAGTACGTCTACTTCTACTGGCATTCCTGCCGATGTGGATATGTCTGCCAAAGTAGTGGTCTTAGGTGCCGGCCCCGGGGGTTATACCGCCGCATTCCGCGCAGCCGATCTGGGTCAGGACGTGATTCTGATTGAGAAAGAAGATGTACTCGGCGGGGTCTGTCTCAATGTGGGCTGTATTCCATCCAAGGCGCTGCTGCATGTGGCAGAAGTGGTGAGCGAAGCCAATGAATTTGCCGAACTGGGTGTCAGTTACAACAAACCGAAAATCGACACCGATAAATTGCGTGCGCATAAAGATGGTGTGATCGGCAAACTCACTAATGGCCTGAAGGGCATGGCAAAACAGCGCAAGGTGACCACCGTGTATGGTTACGGCAAGTTTACCTCTGCCAACACGATCGAGGTTGAGGCCAGCGATGGCAGCAAGCAGCGCATCGGCTTTGAAAACTGCATTATTGCTGCAGGCTCGTCTGTCACCAAATTGCCATTTATTCCCTGGGATGACCCGCGTGTATGGGATTCCACCGATGCACTTGAGTTGCACAATATTCCCAAACGTCTGCTGGTGGTTGGTGGCGGTATCATCGGCCTGGAAATGGCCACGGTGTACTCTGCACTGGGTGCCCAGGTGACCGTGGTTGAACTAAGCCCTGGTCTGATTCCCGGCGCCGACCGTGACCTGATTCGTCCATTCGAAAAAGCGCTGAAACAGCGTTACGAAAATA
>JBFFND010000116.1:0-7106 GCA_041563375.1 Gammaproteobacteria bacterium
GCAAAGGCCCTGCAGCAGGCAAATGACGAGGCTAAACCGGAACCTGAATTCAAAGGTGAAGTGTACCTGGTGGGTGCTGGTCCCGGCGACCCCGACCTGCTCACCTTCCGTGCGCTACGCCTGATGCAGAGCTGTGATGTGATGGTGTATGACCGCCTGGTATCACCGGCGATTCGTGCCATGGTGCGCAGCGATGCGGAACTGATTTATGTGGGCAAGAAGCGTGACCAGCACACCATGCAGCAGGAAAATATCAACGAGCTGCTGGTGCGCCTGGCAAAAGAAGGTAAGCGGGTGTTGCGTCTTAAAGGCGGCGATCCGTTTATCTTTGGCCGTGGCGGTGAGGAAATCGAGCTGCTGGCACAGGAAGGTATTCCATTCCAGGTGGTGCCGGGGATTACAGCCGCCGCCGGTTGTGCCGCCTATGCGGGTATTCCATTGACCCATCGTGATTATTCACAGGCCTGTGTGTTTGTTACCGGTCACCTGAAAGACGGCACAGTGGACCTGAACTGGCCGGCGCTGGCACAGCCGAACCAGACCGTGGTGTTCTATATGGGGCTACATGGTGCGCCGACCCTGTGCAAGGAAATGATTGCCCATGGCATGCCACCCTCAACCCCGGTGGCGCTGGTACAGAAGGGCACTCGCCCGGACCAGAAAACCATTATCGCCACCCTGGATACACTGGAAGATACGGTGAAAAACCACAAGTTCGAGCCACCCACCCTGATTATTGTGGGCGAAGTGGTGTCACTTAAAGAGAAGCTCGCCTGGTTTAATCCGCAGGATACGGTTGAAGGTGAGGCGGTAAAAGCGAGTCAGTGGTAGAGCTTTCCACAGCCATTCAAGGCGCTCTGGTGTATTCAGCCTGAATACGTCAGGGCTGCCTTGAACTTAAACCCGGCGGTATGCCGTTTTGCTCCTGAGTCCGAAGCGGGCTATCAATTCATAAGCTCCAGTTCGTAGCTGTCTTTACTCTTTCTCAACAGTGCTATTTCGTATCAGGATCAAAGTAGCTTGATCTTCTGTAGTACGTCCTGTGCATGACCTTCCGGGTTGACCCCGTATTCCACATCCACCAGCGTACCGTTTTTATCGATAATAAAGGTGGAACGCACTATGCCCATTTTTTTTTCGCCATTCTTTTCCTTCTCCTGCCACACGCCATAGGCCTCACAGAGTTTACCATCGGTGTCCGCCAGCAGGTTAATTTTCAGCTCAAACTTGTCGATAAATGCCTGATGACTCTCGCAGGTGTCTTTGCTGACACCGAGAATCACCGTGTCATGGGCATCGAACTGTTCCGACAGGGCGGTGAACTGGTTGGCTTCGATGGTGCAACCGGGCGTGTCATCTTTGGGATAGAAGTACAGCACCACATTTTTACGTCCCCTGAAGTCGTCGAGCTTAACCGGCTGGCTGTGCTGGTTGATACTGTTGAAATCCGGTGCGGGGCTGTTGGTCTGTAACATGGGGATCTCCATTGTGAGTCTGCGTTATTCTGGCTCAGTTTCACTGAGTAGATCTGGTGTTCGTCCAGTTGATTATAAGGCGTGATAAAACCAAATAGTGATACTAAACGTAGTGTTAAGCTACCTTAAATTGCGCAATCAGGTGGCTAGCTGGTTATTTATACTAGAATTATCGATGTAAGGTATTGTTAGTGATTGATACAGGCATGATAAATGCCTCTATACTCAATCAGGTACAGGACAGTTAAATCGAAGAATCCATATGCCGTTTTATAAGCAGCTCATCTGGCCGGTTATTGTCGGAACAGTCTTGATATCCGCCCTGGTCTTTTCCAGCAGCCTCTGGTTGCTGTACAACGCCGCCTATCAGAGTGAGCTGAGACACCTGCAGCAGTCAGCCAGAACCACGGCCAGCCTGCTGGAGGCTGTGGCCCAGCATGATCGTGAGTTGTATGGCGAGAATAAGGCCGAACTTGCCTATGAAATGACCATGCGACAGATACTTCAGGGACTGTTTGCCGTGCAGTATGAGGTGGATGATGTGGAGCTGGTGGTCGGTTACCTGCAGGACGGGCAATTGCAGCTGATCAGCCACAGCATACGCGAGCGAGGACAGCAGCCCGACGTGGACTATGACGGTCGATATGCTCAGCCTATGTATCGTGCGCTGGAGTATAATGAGACCGGCAGTGATACGCTGCTTGATTATCATGGCAATAAAGTACTGGCAGGCTATGCGCCGGTAAACGGCCTGGATATTGCGCTGGTGTTTAAAGTTCCGCTGGAAAAGATGCAGTTGCCCTTCGCGCGGGCTGCCACCTGGGCGATATTGCTCTATGTCTTGATGCTGGTTGTTTTTATAGCGGTTTTTCTCTCATATATCAGACGACAGAAACTTTATCAGCAACGTGAAGAACAGCGTTTTGCCTCAATCATTGAACACATTCCGGCGATGATTTATATGAAACGTGCATCGGACCTGAGTTTTGTGGTGTTCAACCGCACCTGTGAACAGCTCCTGCGCCTCAAACGTGAGCAGGTTATCGGTAAAACAGATGCCGACTTTTTCTCCACAGAGCAGGCTGAAAATTTTAACCGTGATGACCGTGACGTATTGAATAAAACAGGTTACCGCGATATTGCGGAAGAAGTGATTGATGTGCAGGGTGGGGGCAGGCGGATTCTGCATACACGTAAAATTGCACTCAGAAACAAGGACGGCGAGGCGGAGTTTTTACTGGGTATTTCTGAGGATATCACCGAGCAGAAGCAGAATGCGGCCTTGCTGGCTGAATCGAATCAGTTGCTGAATACGGTGCTGGATTCGGTGCCGGTGATGATTGCTTATATGGATACTGGGATGAACTTTGTCAGGGTCAATCAGGCCTATGCGCAGGCTGATTACAGAACGCCTGAGTATTTTACTGGCAAAAACCACTTCGATCTCTACCCAGATACCGAAAATGAGAAAATATTTTATCGTGTGGTGGAAACCGGTGAAGCCTATACCTGTAAATCAAAGCCGTTTGAGTATGCATGCAATCCTGAACGCGGGGTAACCCACTGGGACTGGACGTTGTCGCCAGTAAAAGATACTGATGGGAATGTACTGGGTGTTGTGCTGTCACTGTTAAATGTGTCGGAACATATTAATGCGGTGGAGGCATTGCAGGTTAGTGAGCAAAAACTGCGCGATCTTAATCAGTCACTGGATCGTGAAATAGCCGAACGCACAAAGCAGCTGGAGGCCCAGCTGCTGAGAAATAAGATGATCCTTAATACGACACCGGAGGGTTACTTTGCGGTTGATGAGCAGGGTCGTATACGGGTGGTGAACCCAGCCTTCTGTCGCTTGCTGGGCTATACACGAGACGAAATACTGTCGATGGGTGTTCCCGATTTTGAAGTCATGGAAAATCCTGCAGAGGTCGCCGAACATATCGAAAAAATTGATCAAACCGGCCATGATATTTTTGATAGCAAACACCGCTGTAAAGACGGCACGGTTATAGATGTTGAAGTCAGCGTTAACAAGGTTGAGCTGGCAGGTGAAAAGATGTTCTATGCATTTGTGCGTGATATCAGCGCCCGCATTGAAAATGAGCGTGAACTGATTGCTGCCCGCGATGAAGCGCAGCGAGCCAATTATGCCAAGTCGGAATTTCTGTCGCGTATGTCACACGAGCTACGTACCCCGATGAATGCCATACTGGGTTTTTCACAGATTTTACGCCTGCAGAAATTAACCCAGTCGCAACAGGATTTTATTGATGAAATCATTACTGCAGCCAACCATCTGCTGGTGCTGATTGATGAGCTGCTTGATCTGTCGCGTATTGAGGCAGGGAATATGGCACTGGCAATCGAGGCAATTGATGTGAAAAATGTGCTGCAGCGGGCAATAAAAATTGTGCAGCCGATTTTAACCGAGCGACAGATAAAGCTGCATATAGACTGTCAGCAGTCGATGCTGATGCTGGCGGACAGAACCCGTCTGCTGCAGATTTTCGTCAACCTGTTATCCAATGCCGCCAAGTACAACAAGCCCAACGGGGATATTCGTATTGAATGCCGCTCTGTCGATGAGCACATGCTGCGTGTTTATGTTGCTGATACGGGCATAGGTATTGCGGCGGAAAATATTGATAAATTATTCCAGTCGTTCGAACGTCTGGGCGCGGAAAAAACCGGCATTGATGGTACCGGCGTAGGGCTTGCACTGTCGCAGCAGCTGGCACAACTGATGGGTGGAAACCTGGGCGTCACCTCAACTCAGGGTGAAGGTTCAACCTTCTGGGTTGATATGCCCCTGGCAAAGCATACCAACCAGGCCAGGCTGAATGAATCGGCCAGTGACAATCATATGCCAGACATAAAAGATAAACAGATGGTGCTGTATATTGAAGATAATCCAGCTAATTTGAAGGTGGTTGAGGCGCTGTTTCAATACCACAGTAACCTGTATTTGTTAACCGCCAGTAATGGCACATCCGGTATTGAACAGGCCCGGCAATATCAGCCGAATGTGATTTTGCTCGATATCCATCTGCCGGATATCAATGGTTTTAATGTGCTGAGTCGACTCAGGGAAGATGATAGAACACGGCATATTCCGGTAGTGGCGCTATCGGCCGATGCCATGCCACTGGATATCGAACGCGCTATGAAAGCAGGCTTTACCGATTATTTAACCAAACCGATCAAGCTGGATCTGCTGATGCAGACACTGGATAAAGTGCTTGAATCTGGAAACTAGTGACGTATATCCTGCATTACCGTGAATAGTTACGATAGCGGTGCAGGAACCTTATAATTGAACTTCTGTTCGAGTCATCATAAAAATAACAGGTCAATCAATGAAAACAGTGAGCGATATAATGGTTAGCGATGTCATCTGCGTAAACGAATCGGATACAGTGTATCAGGCACGTATGCTGATGAAGGGGAAGGGCGTGCGCCATTTGCCAGTGATTGACAGTGACAATGGACATTACATCGGTGTGCTGACGCAACGCAGCCTGCTGAATCACGCTTTTAATATGGTGGAAAAATTCGGCTTAAGTGGCCTGCAGAAACGTGAGCAGCGAACGCAGGTGGGTGAGATTATGAGCAGGGACTGTGAATCGGTCACACCGGATACGGATCTACTCAGTGCGGCTGAATATTTTACCCACCAGAAAAGCAGTTGCCTGCCGGTCGTGGAAAACCAGCAGCTCAGGGGAATCATTACCTCAGTAGATTTTGTTAAGCTGGCGGCGCACTTACTGAAACAGGCTGGTTGAACTGAATCAGGCAGCCGCCTCATCCTCGCAACGTAACATTTCAAAATCCCAGTTATCGTTTTCAATACTCAGAATCAGGCAGGAAGGCCCGCCATTGGTGCGAGTGGCACCGGCAGCGCCCGGGTTGACCACCCAGGGTGATTGTTCGTCATCCACCAGCATTTTGTGCGTATGGCCATAGACAATGGCTCTGGCTTCAGGGTGCGCTGCGCGCAATGAGGCGTGGTCGGGTTTGTGCATACCGTGTTGGTGACCGTGTTCTATGGCGAGTGTACCGCCAGGCAGCTGTATCTGTGTTACAGCGGGCAGGCTGGCGACGATCTGGGTTTCGATATCCGCCCACAATCCGGGGGCGTCATTATTGCCGGCAACCGCTGTGACCTGGCTGCATATCTCGTTGAGCTGTGACAGTACATGGGCGCCGCAGATATCACCCGCATGTACGATTTGCTGGCAGCCATTAATGGCGCTCAGGATCTGGCTATTGATACGGCCGTGGGTATCGGAAATGATAGCCACACGATAGGCGGATGTGTTGTCAGAATCGGTTGTCGTCAGGTCTGTCATACTGGGTCAATCTTATTGGCTGCGTGAATAAAAAGCCGCCAGCTTGTTACAGCTGGCGGCTAAATGTATTGTTTCCTGTGCATTATTTTAATGTAGCCGGTGAATTTATAAAACCCCCATAAGTGGTGGCTATTAATGCATTATTGATGATGGAAGTAAGCAGGGGCGCTGAATTGATTCAATTCAAAAAGAAGCCCGATAAGATCGGGCTTTTTTAATGTTGCTGGTTATTTCAGTTAGTTCAGCGGGCAGCCCTGCTCATTAAAATTCACCAGTGCTTCAATCAGGTCGCCATAATCCTGACCGTCGATGCTCTGTTGCAAATTACTGACAATTTGAGTATCGCTCAGGTCATAGCTCACATTGCCTGACATGGCATTTAGATAAGCAGCTGTTGAGTGACGCGCTGCAGTATTGACCTTGCCGCCCAGTGCTGACAGTGCTTGTAACAGGGTTGGGTCTGTTACCAATCCTTCGCCTTTTACTCGTACACTGATAATACGGTCGAATACGGTTGAGTATGGCGTATCAGGAGTAACTACAGCAGGCCATGAATCAAAATGATGGGGTTGTTTCCAGTAGCCTGGGGTACAGCCGTCGCCACCGGTAATGACTGGGTCACAACGAATCCATGCATTGTCGCTATCTGTCAGGTATGCCGTGTGTACAGTGCCTGCATCAGTGTCCATAGCAGTAGTACTAACCGATGCAATGTTTTCAATCGTGCCGTCTTTGCCGTTGCAAATTTCAGGCGCATCTACAGTAATGCTGACTGACTGGTCATTCTCCATAACTGTTTTGTCCGGCATGCTGGTGTACAGATTCAGAACAGGGTCTTCTAGCTGGATTTCTGTTAGATCATAGTCATAGCCTGAAAAGCAGCCTGTTAGTGTAAAGCGGTATATAGCCCCATTTGAAATGCTGACGGCTTCTGCTTCAGTATTGGCATCGTGCCAGGTTAAACCACCGTCGCCACTTACTTCTTTTACAAAGTCAATGCATGGGTGGAATGCGTAAGACAGGCCCGGTAAGCATAGCAGGGCTAGACCGGCGAGAACTTTTTGCAGGGTATTCATAGTCATTTACTCCATTTATCAATTATCTGTCAGCTAACTGATTCATCGTCATCAAGAAGCATTTCAGCAGTTTTTCTGATAACAGAAAGTTTATACAGGCCCAAACAGAGGGGAAATTACCTGTTCGGGTGATTCCGGATAAACGGTAGTTGATTGAGTATATCGATCTAAACGGTACAACAACTTCTTTAAAGCTGTGCAATAGC
>JBFFND010000117.1:0-7105 GCA_041563375.1 Gammaproteobacteria bacterium
CGTGTCGCCTACCTGTTTGCGCCATAAAACAATCGTGGCATCGGATACTGATTCGGGTAATTCGGGCACATTTACATCTGTCGTCATTATTTTTTTCCTGATTACTTTTTCAAGTCAGCCCCATATAAAGCCTGTTTAACAAGTTTCTTTTGCTGTTGCGCATGCACTTTGGCCGAGCCCACAGCAGGTGCCGCGGAAGGCGCGCGTCCCACATATTCCACCATACAGGGATGATCCAGCTTGGCAGCAAAGCGCGGCTCAAAATAATCCCACGCGCCCTGATTTTTAGGCTCTTCCTGACACCAGATGAGTTGCTCTGCATTCTGGTATTGTTGCAGTACCGCATTCAGTGCATTAGCCGGAAACGGGTACAGCTCTTCAATACGAATAATAGCGACTTCGTTGAGCTCAAGTTCTCTACGCCGCATCAGCAAATCATAGTAGACCTTACCGCTACACATAATCACGCGCCTGATATTATCGTTGGGCAGCGAGTCCACTTCATCCAGCACCGAGGTAAATGTTCCCTGACAGATATCATCCAGAGTATTCACCGCCAGTTTATGGCGCAACAGGCTTTTCGGCGTCATCACCACCAGTGGCTTACGGTATTTGCGCAGCATCTGGCGGCGCAACAGATGGAACATCTGTGCCGGCGTGCTCGGCACGCACACCTGAATATTATTCTGTGCACAGAGCTGCAGGTAGCGTTCCAGTCGAGCCGATGAGTGTTCTGCTCCCTGCCCTTCAAAACCATGGGGCAGCAACATCACCAGCCCGCACAGCCGATTCCATTTCTGTTCGCCGGAGACAATAAACTGGTCGATCACTACCTGTGCATTATTGGCAAAGTCACCGAATTGCGCTTCCCATAACACCAGTGTTTCCGGCTCCGCTGTCGCATAACCATATTCAAATGCCAGTACCGCCGCTTCAGATAACAGCGAATCAATCACCAGAAAGCCGGCCTGATCTTTTGACATATGCCGTAACGGCACATAGGAGCTACCATCAAGCTGGTTATGCAGCACAGCGTGTCGATGGAAGAAGGTGCCACGACCGGAATCCTGGCCGGAAAGACGGACTGCATAATCCTCGGTCACCAGGCTTGCATAGGCGAGGATTTCAGCAAAGCCCCAGTCGATGTCCAGTGCACCTGCCGCCATTTTATGGCGGTCTTTCATGATTTTTTCTACCCGTGGCTGTAATTCAAAACCCGGTGGACGCTTTTCCAGTTGCTCACACAGCAAGCGCATGGTTTCGATATTGATCGCGGTTTCTACACTGCTGGATTTTCTGTCCCGTTCGTATTGTTCCCAGTCGATATGGAATGAATAGGCGGACTGACCACTTTCACACATGCCCTCCACCACACAATGCCCCGCGTCCAGCTCGGCACGATAATTTTCCATCATTGCATCAGCATCCTGTTGCGTAATGATTTTGTCGGCAATCAGTCGCTGAATATAAAGTTCGCGGGTAGCCGGCAGGCTGTTAATTTTTTTATACATCATCGGCTGGGTTGCCGAGGGCTCATCCGCTTCGTTATGCCCGTGACGTCGGTAACAGATCAGATCAATCACTACGTCCTTCTTAAAGGCCATACGGTAATCGAGCGCAATCTGCGCCACCAGCATCACCGCTTCCGGATCGTCGGCATTCACATGAAAAATGGGTGCGTCCACCATTTTCGCCACATCGGTGCAGTAATGGGTGGAGCGGCTGTCCTGGATATTGCTGGTGGTAAAACCGATCTGGTTATTCACCACGATATGCAGACTGCCCTTGGTGGAATAACCCCGCGACTGTGACATCTGCAATGTTTCCATGACCACACCCTGCCCGGCAAACGCGGCATCACCATGGATCTGCACCGGCAATACTTCAACACCCTGAGTGTCACCACGTCGATCCTGTCGTGCACGCACCGAACCTTCCACCACCGGCGCAACAATTTCCAGATGCGAGGGATTAAAGGCCAGCGCGAGATGCACCTCACCGACGGGGGTTTGCACATCCGATGAAAAGCCCATATGGTATTTCACATCACCCATATTGTCGCCGTGATCTTTGGTGCCTTCAAACTCACTGAACAGTTCGGCCGGTGTTTTACCCATCACATTCACCAGCACATTCAATCGACCGCGGTGGGCCATCCCCATTACCACTTCCCTGATGCCATGACTGACAGCACGTTGAATGGTTTCGTAAATTAATGGGATCAGTGTTTCAGCGCCTTCCAGTGAGAAGCGCTTCTGTCCTACATACCGGGTATGCAAATATTTTTCCAGCCCTTCGGCGGCGGTCAGTCTTTTTAACAGGCGCTGTTTTTCCTGCTCATTTAACAATGCTCTACCACGCACAGTTTCTATGCGTTGCTGAATCCAGCGTTTTTCACCGGTTTCAGTGATGTGCATATACTCACTGCCAATCGAACCACAGTAAGCACCATTAAGAATATCGAAAATTTCCTGCAACGTTGCTTCGTCAGGCCCACACAGTGAACCCGTGGAAAATACTGTCTGCAGATCAGCTTCACCCAGGCCGTAATACTCCAGTGACAGATCATGCACCGGCTTAGTATGGGTTCGGCCCAACGGATCCACATCGGCTTTCTGGTGCCCGCGAAAACGATAGGCATTGATCAACTGCAACACCTTGACCTGCTTACGTTCATGTTGCAACGCGGCTTCTGACACCGACAGACTGGGAGGCAACTGTGTTCCGCCGGCATGTTCGGTAATGTGTCGGAACTGTTGCTGAATTTCGGAGTGGATGGTGTCTTTTAATACACCATTGATTCTTGGCAGGGTGCCAAAAAATTCACGCCAACGGCTGTCGACATCATTAGGATTTTGCAGGTAACGCTCATACAGGCCTTCCAGCCAGGCAGCACTGCCTCCATCGAGCATGGAGTTATCCCACAGGTCTTGCATTGAGGCTCTGGTTTTATCTTGCATAATCAGTTTGTGGCGTATTGCTCATTCAATCATTTACAGCATTTATTGTGGACGACTCATTCAATAACGTAGTTATAGCCCATTGTGACCTGTAAAGCAGGCATTATCACAGCTTTTCAACATTCCCTGCCAGTGAGCAATAAAAATATTACAGACCCAGCGAGACACGATTCAGTGCCAGATATAAAAAACCGGCTACGCTCATCGCATCGGTGATTTCACCACTGGATGCCATGGCAATCGCCTCGTCCAGACTGAGTTTTTTTAACTGTATGTCTTTTTCGCTGTCTTCCAGTTGCTGCTCGCCCTGACTCAAACCGGTTGCCAGATAAATAATGCCGCGCTCGTCGGTGATTGAATTGGAGGTATGCAGCTGTAACAGTTCGGTGAGGCTGGCCGCTTTTAATCCGGTTTCTTCCTCCAGTTCCCGCAGCGCTGTTTTCTGTTTATCTTCTTTTTTGGGCGAGCCACCCATGGGAATTTCCCAGGACCATTCATTCAGGGTGTAACGGTATTGCCCTACCAGCCAGGTATTTCCCTGCTCATCCAGCGGAATTATTCCTACCGCCTGGTTTTTAAAACTGACTTTGCCGTAAATGCCGGGACTACCGCCGGGGGTAATCACCTGATGTTCTTCCACCTTGATCCAGTCGTTGTTATACACCGGTCGGGTGCTCAGGGTTTTCCAGGGGTTCTGCGGCGGCTCGTGCATGATTGACTCCTCGATTTCGCTGACGTCCAGTCCGTTTCAGTGGCTATGCTTAATGCGACGCTTGCGTTGATTATATCCCGCTGCATTGAATGATAAAGCTGCAACCGTTTTTTATTCTATTTATTAATTGACTGTCGACTAACGCGAATCACGCCGTCTGGGCCGTGTCTGGTAGGCAGTGACACTGGGCATAATGCGATTATAGGGAATATTCTCGATGCAACCATACAGCTCAATCGACCGCGTCATCAGCCCGGCAATATCGTCCACCTCATTGTCCGGGGCATTATCCAGTAACAGCTTCTGTACCCCCAGCATGCCACCGTTCTGTACCTTCAATTCCTTGTTATGGGGCAAGGGGCCATCAATATCGATTTTGAACACAAAGCGGGTCTGCTTACGCAGATGATCAAGAAAGCCGGTGCAATTCTGCTGCATCAGCGCATCGCGGCAGCCTACGCCGTGGCGATCCGCCAGGCGAAACATATGCTGGTAGGCACAACGGCACTTGAGTGACAATATGCCTTTTTCAAAGGCACAGGGTGCGGTGTTTATGCGCTCATAAGCCGCTTTGTAGCTGTCTTCATCCATTGCAGATGCTTATTTTTCATGCTCCATGACAATCGGCTTTTCTCGCTTTTCCATCAGCATTTCTTCTGCTGCCAGCTGGTTGTCGGCAAAAATCACCTTGATTTCTGCGCTGTCGCCTTCAGCCTGCTGTGCACGCTGTTCACGGGCAAACAGCTTGGCGTCCTTGAATTTCTCAAAGTGCTTTATCATCTCGAGCTGCTTTAACATCACAAATTCGGCAGTTTCCATGCGGTACACGTAATATGGCATAATGACTCACAATAACTTAGTAAATTGGTCAGGTATAATAACAAATACTAATATTCGGGTAAATTCCTTTAGTGAAGCAGGTATAATCAGAAACCGACCCGAGCTCAACTTACATAATTTAGCAAAAGATGGTGCCCTATGGATCCCGATTTAAAGAAAGAACTCGATGTACTCGTCACCTTGCGCAAGGTGATTTCCAGCGTGGTGCGTGAAATCACCCCTGATCCGGGCATGCTACACCCACTCAGCGAAAAAACCATGGAAGATGTGCGCCAGAGTTTTATTCTGATTGCAGCAAGGGAAAAGGAAATCACCGAAGCACTGGGCAAACCCAGCCTGCACCGACCCCTGTACAAGGGCGACAAGCCGAAAACCAATGTGGTCAAGCTGCACGGTATGAAGTCATCCAAACCCAAAAACGACGACCCGGCGTAGTCACACCGGCCGAACACCGATAAAAAAGGCGACGCCTGGGGGCATCGCCTTTTTTGTGTGCCTCAGGCTCAGCGCAGCCTAGTTCACCGGCAGCCTATTGCGCAGTTCGTCCCGATCAAACCACCAGCGACCATTGGCAATCGCGTCCACCACCGTGGCCATGCGTGGTAAAAAAACCTCCGGTTCGGTCAGTTGCATATTTTCCAGCCAGAACTGCAGCTTGTCCTGACTGTTTACATTGGAGTGACGCTGCGCCACCTTGGCAATCATATTGGTGGTCAGAAAAGCCAGGCTGTCGTGTTTTTCATCATCGGCACGGATGCCCACTATATAGTGAGCCACCACGGCGGCCACCGCGGCACCATCCGAATCATTTGGCGTTTCATCAACAATGTAATTCATCATATTGATGGTGTATTCCGGTGACACCGGGTAGGTCACCGACAACCAGACGCCGTGAGCCAGCGCCAGTATCGATGAAGGCTGATCGCACTGGTACATAATATCGCAGGCTTCGATGGCACTGGCCCAGTCCTCTTTCTCGATAAACAGGTCAAATGCCGCGCGAGCCTCGTTCCAGGCCTCTTCTTTCTTTTCCAGTCCGAGCTGTGCATTGGCAATATCCAGCTTTACCCGGCCCAGCTCAAGCGGGTCGGCATCACGTGACAGCAGGGTCAGCTGGTATTGCGAATTTCTTAGCTGCTCTTCCAGAAAGGCTCTGGCTTCGGCTTCACTGGAGGTTTCCAGCACACCGGCTTCGGGTCTTAATCCTGGGTCTTTACTCATGGTCTTGTTCCTGGGTGTTCGGTCCTGTTGATAAGTCAGGGCTGCCTGGCTGATGCGGCGCACCCCGACTGGTGCATTAATTCTGTTAAATGGGGATTTGTACAGTATTTTTCCACCCCATCAACCCGCTAAAAACAGGGTATCTTGCCCTTGTCGGCTAATCCGGCTGCTGGTTAAGCGGAGTCAGCAGTTCTGCCATTTTCTGCAGACACTGCTGTGCATGGGCGATACGCGGATGTGCCGGGTCTTTATCCTGCAGCAGCTGACGCGCCTGCTCATACAGCAGTGACTGCTGTTCCGGCTCAAACAACTGAAAGGCCAGCGCCGTGGCTTCCACCGGCTCGCTGAGCAAACAGGGTACCAGCATCTGCTCATCTATCGGGCTCTCAGGGGACAGCATATCCGCAATCAATGGATGTTGTAGCAAGGCAAAATGCGCCTGTCGGGCCTGCTCTTCCATTTCCAGCTTGGAGATGCCCTGTGCGTCATTGCCCACCGCTTTCCACATGCTCTGCATCATCAGCCCCAGCAAGCGCTGGATCATCTGCTGCAGCTCGGCCTGATCCCCGGCAAGACCGGCGCTGGTTTCATAGGCCTTGTCCAGCGCCTCTTTCAGCTTCAGCACATTATCTGCCTCCGCATTCGGTGGCAGTGACGATACCTGCTCCACCAGCGAACGAAACTGTTCAAAAAAGGTCCCTGCTTCCACCATATCCTGCTGGCGCGCATCCTGAATATCAAATGGCTCTATTGATGGTTCACCAAACAGCGGATTCTGGTACTGGCGCTTCAGCATGCGCTCGGCACGTCCCGCCTTTGCTGAAAACAGCGTATCAATACTCATGCCATGGGCTCCAGGGTCTTATCCAGCGCGGTCGCGAGGGCCGTCTGGTCAATTGGGAAAGTCAGTGTGGCAAACACCTCGGACACCGCCAGCAGGCGCTCCAGCTGGGGACGTTGATCCTGCTCATAGAACACAATCACCTTACAGTCAGGGATGCGCTGCACCATTGCCATCAGGGTTTCCAGGCTGCTGGTGCGGTCGCGGAAATCTGACTGAAAATTGAACTCCGCAACCACCACCGCCGGTTTCACCTTTTTCAGCAGTTTGCTGGCCTTGCGCATGCTCTCCACCTGTTCCACCGCAAACCCTTTTTGCTGGTAGAGCGCAGAAAAATTGGGGTAGCCCCCGATTTCAACAATGGATAAAAGCACTGGCGACACAGACACACCCTGACATTAACTAGCGTACAAAGCCGGACATTATACCATAGTCATTTAGTCAGGTATTTAATGTGGCTGTACCGTTTTTCTACTGCGAGCTGTAGCCTGCCTGTAGATAACTCAATATCAGCATGTCCTGGGCGGTGGC
>JBFFND010000118.1:0-7104 GCA_041563375.1 Gammaproteobacteria bacterium
ATCGCCTGGTATAACTTGATGGCTTGTTTGTCATCACCAGCAGCCTTCGCCTGATCCGCCAGTAATATTGAAGCGCGCACGCAGGCAGCATCATATTTCAGTGCTTTCTCGGCATTATTCAGCAGCTGCGTTATGTCGCCTTTAGTTTTGCAGGCCTCTGCCAGTTCGCAGTAGTAATGTGCGATCATCGGTCCGATAACACTCGGATTTTCTGCATACAGATCAACTGCGATTTCGATTGCTTTGAACCAGTCTTTTTCCTGTTGATAGATAAGGATCAGGTTATGTCGCGCTTCGCCAGATTTTTTATCCTGGATCAAAACTTCCTTGAACAGACCTTCAGCACGATCAAACCAGCCGGCGCCCAGGTAGTCGTAACCCAGTTCCTGCAAGATTGCACTGCGATAATGTTCTGGTAATGAAGGTCTTGCGATCAACCCTTGATGTATTTTAATGGCTTTATCCATCTCACCATTTTTTCGATATATTTTACCCAGGGTAAATTGCATATCGATGGTATCCCAGTTAGATTCCACTAATTTAACAAACACGTCTAAAGCTTTACCCTGCTCGTCATTAAGCAGGTAATTTAGACCTTTAAAGTATTCAGAGGATAAGGTGGATTGTTGGCGTTTATGTGATTGTTTTGTACGGAACAATAACCATAAAAAACCGATAGCAATAGGAATGATTGCTAAAGACCAGACAGGCATTTGTGAGAAATCAAACACGTTATTTACTTGGGTCCAGCCTTGGAGAATTGAAGATGTAAGGGTAATCTAGCATAACACCACCCTGTTTCGTTTAACTGCTAATGAAAATTAGGATTCACCCGTTTCCTTAAGCATTGATTCGTTAACACGTTCCCGGAGTTCTTTACCCGGTTTAAAATGTGGCACATATTTACCTGGCAAGGCAACAGAACCACCTGTTTTGGGGTTACGTCCAGAGCGTGGTGGACGGTAGTGTAAGGAAAAACTACCAAAGCCGCGTATCTCTATACGTTCGCCACTGGACAATGAATTGCTCATCTGTTCCAGCATACTTTTAACCGCCAGTTCTACATCCTTGTAGGCCAGATGGCTTTGCTTACGTGCAATGCGTTCAATCAATTCTGATTTCATCATTGCGTTAGTTTGCATTTCTTCAGCCATACTAATAATCTTCCTCTGTTATTAACAACAATCTACTGACAATCAAATATATCTTTAATCTAGCCATCTCACACAAGGTGAGATGGCTACGAGCTTAACTTAATCTTTCGATTTCATCTGCTCTTTCATCAAATCACCTAAAGTCGGTGCTGCACCAGACGCGTCCTGATTATCTGAGAAGTCTCTCAGTGCTTCAGATTCATCATCATAGTCTTTCGCTTTAATCGACAATGCGATACCGCGATTCTTACGATCGATACCGATCAGTTTAGCTTCAACTTCTTCGCCTACTTTAAGAACAGTGCTGGCATCTTCAACGCGATCTCTTGATAACTCAGATGCACGTAGCGTACCTTCAACACCATCACCTAGATCGATGATTGCTGCTTTCGCATCGACAGAGGTTACAGTACCGGTAACGATAGAACCTTTTTTGTGCTCAGCCATGAAAGTAGAGATAGGGTCCTGTTCCATCTGTTTGATACCCAGTGAGATACGCTCACGTTCTGCATCGATCGATAAAACAACCGCTTCGATAGTATCGCCTTTCTTATAATTACGAACAGCTTCTTCGCCACCGTCTTCCCATGAGATATCAGACATGTGAATCAGGCCATCGATTTCGCCATTAAGACCAACGAAGACACCGAAATCAGTGATCGATTTGATAACACCGGTAACTTTGTCACCCTTGTTATGTGTTGCAAAGAACTCATCCCATGGATTAGCCTGACACTGTTTCATACCCAGTGAAATACGACGACGTTCTTCGTCGATATCCAGGATCATGACTTCAACTTCTTCACCCAGAGTCACAACTTTTGCAGGGTTAACGTTCTTGTTAGTCCAGTCCATTTCAGATACGTGTACCAGGCCTTCAACACCGTCTTCGATCTCAACGAAACAACCGTAATCAGTGATATTGCTAACCTTACCAGACAGGCGTGAACCTTCTGGGTAACGCTTGGCAATCGCTGCCCATGGATCTTCACCCAGCTGCTTGAGGCCCAGTGATACGCGGTTACGCTCTTTATCAAACTTGAGTACAACCACTTCAATTTCCTGGCCCACTTCAACGATTTCAGATGGATGCTTAACGCGCTTCCACGCCATATCAGTGATGTGTAACAGGCCATCGATGCCACCCAGATCCAGGAAGGCGCCGTAATCGGTCAGGTTCTTCACGATACCCTTAACCGTCTTGCCTTCTTCCAGGCTATCCAGCAGCTCTTCACGCTCTGCACTGTATTCAGACTCAACTACTGCACGACGTGAAACAACCACGTTGTTTCGCTTCTGGTCCAGTTTAATAACTTTAAATTCGAGCTCTTTACCTTCAAGGTAAGAAGTGTCGCGTACTGGACGTACATCAACCAGTGAACCCGGCAGGAAGGCACGGATATCACCCAGTTCAACAGTGAAGCCACCTTTAACCTTACCTGTAATAATACCGGTAATGATTTCTTCTGCATCATGGGCTGCTTCCAGCTTGATCCAGGCTTTAGCGCGCTTGGCTTTGTCACGTGACAGGCGGGTTTCGCCCCAGCCGTCTTCAACTGCTTCCAGAACAACTTCAATTTCATCGCCAACCTGAACTTCAAGCTTACCATCGCTCATAAACTGTGATTCAGGGATAACACCTTCAGATTTCAGACCCGCTGCAACGGTCACGTAACCACCGGAGATATCAACAACAGTACCTGTAACGATGGTACCGGTGTTCATTTCGGTTTCTTGTAAGCTCTGTTCAAAGAGTTCAGCAAAAGATTCAGACATAAGAATTTCCATAGATTTCAACTGTAATGCCGTTGGATTAGCCGAAGTGAAAAAGGCGGCTGGGCAATACAGGGTTATTGTTAAACATCACTTACACTCACCTGTTAGAGGTTAGCTTGAGTGTAAGCACCTAAGCGTTCGATGGTTTACCAAGGCGTTGCCTGGCCAGTTCAAGCAGCTTTTCAGTTACCTGCTGAATACTCATCTCGGTGGTATCCAGCATAATAGCGTCATCAGCGGGCTTAAGCGGCGACACTGCGCGATTTGCATCTTGCTCGTCCCGGGCTTTCAAGTCAGCCACAAGGGCGGCGATATTAGCATTTATTCCCTTCGCTTTCAACTGCTTATAGCGCCGTTCAGCCCTTTCTTCGGCGGACGCGGTCATAAACACCTTTAACGGCGCATCCGGGAACACCGTGGTGCCCATATCGCGGCCATCAGCCACCAGTCCAGGCGCTGCCAGGAAGTCGCGCTGGCGCTGCAAAAGCGCATCCCGCACCGCACTGATCGCCGCCACCCGTGAAGCCCGCATGCCAATCTCTTCTGCACGGATGGCCTCACTGACATCCACACCACGCAGCAGAATCTGCAGACCTGAGTCTGTGGGCTTGAACACCACGTCCAGCTGCGCCGCTACCTGGCTCATGGCGGCCTCGTTTTCCAGTGCTACCTGGTCATTAAGTGAGGCCAGTGCAGTCAGGCGATACAGCGAGCCACTGTCGAGAATATGGAAGCCCAGCTCACTCGCCAGCAACTGTGCAATGGTGCCCTTGCCGGCCCCGCTGGGGCCGTCGATAGTAATTACCGGAATCTCTTTCTGTGTAACCTGTGTGCTCAATGTATGAACCTTATTTTTGTTAATGCTTATGACGGGTTAGCTATATGACAGCTAGGCAATCGCCACCTGTATACCGGCGCGACTTGACAGCCCGATGAAGTCGGGAAACGAGGTATTCACGTTGGCGCAGTCTTCAATGGTAATCGGCGCACTGGCACGCAGGCCCGCCATGGTAAAGGCCATGGCAATGCGGTGGTCATCTCGGCTGTGTACCCGGCCACCGGCTATCGGCCCGCCATTGATCACCATACCGTCTTCCGTGGGTGTGGCATCCACACCGATGGCCTGAAGACCATCCGCCATCACCTGGATACGGTCCGACTCCTTGACCCGTAGCTCTTCGGCACCGGTCACCACCGTGGTGCCTTCGGCACAGGCGGCCGCCACAAACAGCGCGGGAAATTCATCAATTGCCAGTGGAACCAGTGCTTCCGGTACAGCAATCCCCTGCAGTTTCGCACTGCGCACGCGGATATCAGCGACCGGCTCGCCGCCCACCATGCGCTGGTTGTTTAATTCAATATTCGCCCCCATCAGCCTGAGGATGTCGATCACGCCGGTGCGGGTCGGGTTTACACCCACATGCTGCAAGGTGATATCTGAATTTTCCGCAATACTGGCGGCCACCAGGAAAAAAGCCGCCGAGGAGATATCCGCAGGCACATCGATATCACAGGCAGTGAGGCGACCACCACCGGTAATGCACATGCGATTACCGCTGGTCTCAACCGGGTAACCAAAGGCATTCAGCATGCGCTCGGTGTGATCACGGGTAGTCGCCGGCTCGGTCACACAGGTCGTGCCGCTGGCATACATGCCCGCCAGCAGCAGGCAGCTTTTCACCTGCGCACTGGCCATCGGCATGGCGTAATCAATTCCCTGCATTTTCGCACCACCGTGCACCTTGAGTGGTGGCTTGCCACCTTCGGCAGTATCGATTCTGGCACCCATTAAGGCCAGTGGATCGGTCACCCGTTTCATTGGCCGTTTTGACAGTGAACGGTCACCGCTCAGCTCAACGTCAAATGCCTGCCCGGCCAGCAGACCGGACATCAGGCGGATTGAAGTACCGGAATTGCCCAGGTCAATCGGTGCTGCCGGCGCTTTAAGGCCATCAATGCCCACACCCTGGATAGTCACTTCACCCTCAGCCGTAGGGCCGTCTATCTCCACCCCCATGGCACGGAATGCACGCAGCGTATTGAGGCTGTCTTCACCCTGCAGGAATCCGCTGACATGGGTGGTGCCATCGGCAATAGAGCCGAACATGATAGATCGGTGGGAAATGGATTTATCACCGGGCACCCTGAAGCTGCCGCTCAGCTGTCCGCCGGGTTGTACAATGTAATCAGTTTGAGACATGGGGTTTCGCTAGTTATCAGTCAATCGGCTATTTTAACCTGATTGATGCGTGTGATGGAATGACCTGAGGCCGTGGAAGCCATGCTTTACCGTATAAGACGAGTACTTACTAGCTGCCGGATCAACCGGATTAGCGTACAAAGCCACCCAGCCAGCACGGGCCCGGACTTAAAAAGAAAACGCAAATGAACGCTAACAACGCACTAAAGTGCAGGAGCACTTTGAACGAGCGAATGCTCGGCCCGAAGGGTGGAGCACAGGATGTGCGGAATAAATAGACGCGATAAAGCCTAATATTTTATAGCGTTTTCTGTTAAATAGTTTGGTTCCTGCGTCACTGTAACTTCCGGATCGTTCAAAGACGAACGACAAATGACTAACGACCAACGACTGTTCACCTGCCTCTCGCGAAATACCGTACATCCTGTACATAATCGCTATCGGCGTCCTGCCTCTCGCGAAATACCGTACATCCTGTACATAAAAAAAGAGCCACTAATGTGGCTCTTTTTTAGATACCAGGTCGAACTGTTATTTACAGCTCAGACAGGTACTTCTGCACTACTTTTTCAGGTAATGGAATGTAACCGTCTTTAATTACCACTTCCTGTCCCTGCTGTGATAACACCAGCTTGATAAACTCTTTGTCGATTGGTGACAGTGGCTTATTTGGGTGCTTGTTTACATACACATAGAGGAAGCGAGACAGTGGGTAAGCGCCAGTCACTGCATTGTCAGGTGATGCTTCAATATACTTGCCATCCGCTTTCTTGCTCAGAGGCACCGCACGTACACCGGAGGTTTTATAGCCGATACCTGAATAACCAATTGCATTCATTGAGCTGGTCACAGCCTGTACTACAGACGCTGAACCGGGCTGCTCGTTAACACCGTTCTTATAGTCACCCTTACACAGTGCCACTTTCTTGAAGTAACCGTAGGTACCAGAAACCGAGTTACGACCGAAAATCTGGATATCGCGGCCAGCCCAGGCACCAGTCAGACCAAGATCACCCCAACGAGTCACATCCTTGCTACCACCACACTTGCGGGTAGAGGAGAAAATCGCATCCACATCTGCAATGCTCATGCCCTTGATTGGGTTATCCTTATTAACGTAAACCGCCAGTGCATCGATCGCAACTGGAATCGCCATTGGCTTATAACCGTAACGGTCTTCAAATGCAGCAATTTCCTTGTCTTTCATTTTGCGACTCATAGGGCCAACATTCGCTGTGGCTTCTGTTAGTGCCGGTGGCGCAGTTGATGAACCCGCCGCCTGAATCTGGATATTGACATTGGGGTATAAACGCTTGAATGATTCTGCCCACAGTGTCATCAGGTTTGCCAGTGTATCGGAACCCACGCTGGAGAAGTTACCGGAAATACCGCTGGTTGGTTTGTATTCAGGGATATTTTTATCAACACTCACTGCCGCAACAGCTGCTGAGGCACAAAGACTTGCTCCCAGTATAGCCGCGCCGAGAGTTGATACAATGCTTTTCAGTTTCATTCTGTTTTACTCCAGATTTAAATTAAGTGTGAACATTTTGTGCCATGATTATGAACACGAGTTGACGTAATTGTTACAATTTAGTGAAGATGCGGAAAACAGCAGCAAAACTCACTGCCACGGCCGAGTTTTGAGTCTATACGCAGGTAGCCGCCATGACGGTCCAGTACCTGCTTAACAATCGCCAGCCCAAGACCGGTTCCACCCTGCTCCCTTGAGCGCCCTTCGTCAACACGGTAAAAGCGCTCAGTGAGTCTGGGTATATGCTCATAGTCAATACCCGTGCCATTGTCCTTCACACACAGACAACAGGTATTGAAATCCTGTTTTGAGAACAGCTCGATTGTGCCACCATCAGCCGTGTAACGAATTGCGTTAGTCAGCAGATTGGATATCGCCATTCGCAGTTCTGCATAGTTACCACTGATAGTGATCGGCGTATAATTTAGCGTAATAGTGTG
>JBFFND010000119.1:0-7069 GCA_041563375.1 Gammaproteobacteria bacterium
GAACAGACCCACATAGGGGCTGGTTGAGCCGATGGTGGCGAGCATCGAAAGATTGGCTTCAAGGCGATCCTCTTCCCGCGACAGCACCACTTTCATGCCGCGCTGGATACTCGCCATCATCAATGCCGGATCACTGGTGGTTTTATAGGAGCGGGCAAACTCGGCAAAGCCGGTTTCAAATATTTTCTCCATGCCTTCGCGGTCCAGGCGGCGTCGCGACAGTTTGCTGTAGAGCTCGCTCAGATCACCACCCGACCAGAATTCATTCTCAAAGCGGGTGGCGTCGGCATCCACGCTCTTGAATAATTTATTTTTCTGGAAAATAACAAACCAGGAAATAATTGATGCAGCCAATAGAACCAGCATCACAAGCTGTACCAGAATACTGGCTTCGGCAATTAATGTAATAAGCGATAAATCAGTCGACACCTAAGGTCTCCTTGGCAAGCTGTACAATAGACTCGGGAATAGCCGCCGGGCGAAACGAGGCGGCATTGATACAGGCAATTCGAACTTCGCCCTGACACAGAATTTTTTCTGCCTGTTGTTCACGATAAATCGTCTGTTTAAATAACATGCTGGCTTTTTTAAGCTCTATTAATTGAGCGGTGATAATCAGTTTGTCATTAAATCGGGCGGGACTCAGGTAATCCAGCTGCAGTGAACGCACTGCAAAAATAATATTTTTCTGTTCAATCAGCTGATCCTGTTCAAACCCCAGAGAACGCAGAAACTCAGTCCGTGCCCGCTCCATAAATTTCAGGTAGTTGGCATAATAAACCACTCCACCGGAATCCGTATCCTCGTAGTAGACGCGCAGTGGCCATTTAAAGTTCATTTAGAGTTGCCCCTGGTACTCTGTATATTTTTACCCATAAAATTGCGTTTATTTTAATCGTGTCTGATTTGATTATTGTGATACAGATAGTGTTTAGGGCACCTCTGAACAATGCATCATTGCGGTGCATCATCAGTCTGGTCTGCAAACAGATCCAGTGCCGCTTCACTGCTCGGTGGTTTGAGCCCGAAATGTCGATAGGCATTTGCGGTGGCTACCCGACCCCGTGGAGTCCGCATTAAAAAACCCTGCTGTATCAGGTAGGGCTCAATCACATCTTCAATGGTGTCCCGCTCTTCTCCGATCGCCGCCGCCAGGTTTTCGACCCCCACCGGGCCACCGCTGAATTTTTCAATAATGGTGGTAAGCAGATTGCGGTCCATATTATCAAAGCCGTAGGAATCCACCTTGAGCATGTCCAGCGCACTCGCTGCCACCTGTCGATCGACCCTGCCATCGGCTTTAACCTCGGCATAGTCACGCACCCGGCGCAGTAAACGGTTGGCAATACGTGGCGTACCCCGTGCTCGGCGGGCAATTTCAGTGGCACCCTCGGCATCCAGCTCGACCCCGAGAATATGCGCCGAGCGCGTTACAATCGCGCTGAGATCGGTAATATTGTAAAACTCCAGGCGCAGCACAATGCCGAAGCGATCCCGTAGCGGGGAGGTTAAGGAACCGGCACGGGTGGTCGCACCCACCAGGGTAAACGGTGGCAGATCCAGTTTGATGGAACGGGCGGCCGGACCTTCACCGATCATGATATCCAGCTGGTAATCTTCCATCGCCGGATAGAGCACTTCCTCCACCACCGGACTCAGGCGGTGAATTTCATCCACAAACAGTACGTCATGGGGCTCCAGATTGGTGAGCAGGGCTGCCAGGTCACCGGGACGCTCCAGCACCGGACCCGAGGTCTGGCGCAGGTTGACCCCCATTTCATTGGCCACTATGTGTGCCAGGGTAGTTTTACCCAGCCCGGGCGGGCCGAAAATCAGCAGGTGATCCAGCGCCTCACCGCGGTTGCGCGCAGCAGGAATAAAGATATCCAGCTGTTCGGACGCCATTGGCTGACCGGAGTAATCTGCCAGCAGTTTGGGGCGAATCGCATGGTCTATTGCCTCGTCATCGCGGGAAGACTGCGGGGTGATTATACGCTCATTCATTTAAGATACCTTGAATTACCCGTGGGCAGGGTGAATACATACGACCTGTGTCCGATTTTCTGTCTGCAAACTATTTTTTTGCCGCGGCCTGCAGGCTGAGACGAATAATGTCTTCCGCCGACAAATCGCTGGTTTCCAGGGCCCGCACCATGCGGCTGGCCTCCGCACCCTTGTAACCCAGTGCTATCAGTGCACTGACCGCATCCGCCACCGGCGAACTGGCAACCTCGGTAACGCTGGCCATAGCACTGCCAGCCAGGGATGTACTCTTGCCCAGCTGGTCTTTCAACTTATCCCGCAGCTCGATAATCAGGCGCTCGGCGGTTTTCTTACCCACACCGGGCAGACGCACCAGCGCGGCTGCATCACTGTCCTGTACACAGGCAATGAACTCATCAGCACTCATACCGGAAAGGATGGTCAGCGCCATTCTGGCGCCAACGCCATTGACCTTGATCAGGCTGCGAAACAGGCTGCGTTCCGCCAGGCTGGCAAAACCGTAGAGCAATTGTGCATCCTCTCGCACCACCAGGTGGGTGTGCAGGGTCACCGGCTCACCCAGGTTGGGCAGCTGATAAAAGGTCGACATGGGCGCGTCGATTTCATAGCCCACTCCCTGTACATCCACCAGCAACTGCGGCGGCTGTTTATCTATAATTTTCCCGTAAATTCTACCAATCATATATCCTATCCGTCTTTTTTCTGAAAGCCCCGTCCAGCGACTCTGGACTATAACCAGCGACCACGGCTGCGACGACGTGATGGCAATGCGATCTTGCCTGTCAGGTCCCGGTTATGCGCATGGCACAGTGCAATTGCCAGTGCATCCGCCTGATCCGCCTGCAACCCCGGCTCAAGCCGCAGCAACATGCTCATCATATGCTGCACCTGCTCCTTGCTGGCATTACCGCTGCCCACCACCGCGCTTTTTACCGCCTTGGGTGCGTATTCATGCACACTCAAGCCAGCCTGCACGGCGGCGCAGATGGCCGCGCCCCTGGCCTGCCCCAGTTTTAGCGCCGAATCAATATTCTTGTTTACAAACACCTGCTCAATCGACAGCTCTGCCGGTCGATAGGTCTCAATCAGCTCGGCCACCTGCTGAAAGATATACCCCAGGCGTGATGCGAAATCTTCGCCCTTCGCATAAATACAACCACTATCGACATGTTGCGAAGCCCTGCCATCGGAATCAATCACACCGTAGCCCGTTTGCCGTGAACCGGGATCAATACCTAATATTCGAATAGTCAATGATAGATCTGCTTTATTCCAGGTGATTATGCAGTCAAACCGGGTGGGTACCCGGTCTGTGACTTTCTGCTGAAGTTTACCATACTGACCAGCCAGTAGTAGCTAATGTGCCGATTGACGGTGGCTTGCAGACAAGCCAAGTTGTATAGAACGTGCTATTCTCATGACAGGTAAAAATAATAATATTATAAACAAGCAACCTATGCAGACCTCTTTAACAAGCAAGTCTGAGTCTATCAGTATACTGATACTCGGCTTTGGCTTTTTGATTTTACTATTAAGCCTGTTCGCCTACAGTAGCCATACACAAATGCAGACTTCCTACGCTGCCATTCAGGGCAGCACGGTGGCCAGCGATAAAATGGACGTTGTTGTGCGCCTGATAGAAACTGCGCGCACTCGCAGCCGCCTCACTCTGCAAATGAGCTATGAAAGCGACCCATTTGTAAAAGACGAAATCAATATGCGCCTGGAAAGCCTGGCCACCCAGTTTTCCATCTACCGCGAACACCTTATCGAACTCGGCCTGAATGAGCGGGAATCCACCTATCTCGACAATATCAACCAGGCGGCCCAGCAGGCACAGCTATTACTCCGGCAGGCTGCCAATGTTGCCATGCTGGATAATACGGAATCATCGCTTGTTGCACAGAGTATGATGATAGAAAAAGTCTACCCGCAGCAGAGTATTATTGTTGATAATTTCATGTCACTGCTGGACCACCAGAAAGCAATTATTTTCGAGGCACGAAAAAATGCCACCACCCAGTATGAAAAGGCACAGAGATTACAGAGCGCGCTATTTATCATTATATTGTTGCTGGCACTGCTGGTGGCTTTTTATGTTATCCGCCGCAGCACGCGCACAGAACGGGAACTGTTTCTGGAAAAGGAAATTGCGCAAATCACTCTGCGCAGCGTAGGCGATGCGATTATCACCACCGGCAAGGATGGCCGGGTTGAATACCTCAACCCGGTGGCTGAAAAAATCACCGGCTACATCACCGAGGATGTAAAAGGCAAACCGATTACCCAGGTCTACAAGGCCTACGATGAGAAAAACCAGCGCTGGCTGGCGGACTGTATTATCGACTTCCTGATCAAGGGCAGTTACAGCATGCCCTCTAATGACATTATTCTATACAATGCCGATGATGACATTATCGACATTTCACAAACCATTGCACCGATCCAGGATGAAAGCAACCACGTACTGGGCACCATAACCACCTTCCAGGACATCAGCAAGGAAAAGGTGCTGGCCAAGCACATTGAGCATCAGGCAAGGCATGATCCACTGACCGGCCTGCTGAATCGCCGCGAGTTTGAAACCAAGG
Organism: Gammaproteobacteria bacterium; assembly: GCA_041563375.1. Lineage (GTDB taxonomy): Bacteria > Pseudomonadota > Gammaproteobacteria > SZUA-229 > SZUA-229 > SZUA-229. Next base: position 4,596 of record JBFFND010000119.1, read on the forward strand.
TAGTGCAGTCACTTACACTTTACTCTGAAGGCACCACCCATGCGCTGTGCGTGATGGACCTGGACCGCTTCAAGATTGTAAACGACACCCTGGGTCATGCGGCTGGTGATGAACTGCTGAAACAGATTTCACAGAAAATCAAAGCAGAGCTGCGCCAGACCGATTTGCTGGCGCGTATTGGCGGTGATGAATTCGCGCTGTTTCTCTCCAATATCAACACCCGCGATGCCGAAATTATTGCGGAAAAAATTCTTGACGCAATTCGTGATTATCAGTTCGTATGGAGCAACAAGGCATTCCGCGTAGGCGCAAGCATTGGGCTGGTTGATGCACCGGCACAGGTATCGAATTATGAAAACCTGTACCATGCTGCAGATACCGCCTGCTATATGGCCAAACACTCCGGTCGCGATCGCGTACACACAGTAACTTACGATGACAAAAACGTCAGCGAAAAACGCGAACAGACACAATGGGTCAACCGCATCAATGATGCACTGAACGAGAACCGATTTACCCTTTATGCACAGGACATCTGCTCACTGAGCGACAACCCGGCAGCCCCTGCACACAGGGAAGTTCTGATTCGTATGATCGATGAATATGACGAAGTCATCCCGCCAATGGCCTTTATTCCGCCGGCGGAACGCTATGATTTAATGCCGAAAATCGACGACTGGGTGGTGCGTAATGTTATTGCGCAGCTTAAACAGGACACTAGCAACACCCTGTATGCCATCAACCTGTCGGGGCAAAGCCTGGCAGACGAAAAATTTACTGCACAAACCCTTGTGCATTTATCCGACAAAGACATCAACCCGTGCCGTCTGTGTTTTGAAATCACCGAAACCTCAGCGATTGCCAACCTGAACAATGCCACTGAATTTCTCAAGGCACTGCAGGCGCTGGGCTGCCTGACCGCACTGGATGATTTTGGTAGTGGGCTTAGCTCCTTTGCCTACCTGCGTAATCTGCCCATTAATTATCTGAAGATTGATGGCATGTTTGTAAAACAGATTGCCGAAGATGAGACCGCGCGGGTGATGGTCGAGGCCATTCATTCAATTGGCCATACCATGGGACTGAAAACCATTGCCGAGTTTGTTGAAAACGAGGCAACCGAACGCCTGCTGAAACAGATGCATGTCGACTTTGCCCAGGGGTATTATTACGGTGTACCCCAGCCACTTAACCAGCAAGCGTTACAACAGCCATCGGCTGAACTGAACAGCAACGCCTGAAAACTGCGACCTTAAATGGCGGCTAGCTGGTGGGATCCAGCAACAGGTTGGTCGCCACATCACCGAATTTACCGGCACGTAAAAAAGTAACCACCTGGCTTGCCACCTGCTCGGAGTACAGCAGACCCAGATGCGTCGCGGTCAATGTGATGTAATCGGTAGCGCCACCGAGATAGGTTTCTTCCACACTCACTGTACCGTCATGGGGCGGAGTCAAACCACCCACCATCAGCCCCACGCCCAGCGGAAAATCACCGGCAATTACTCCCAGGTCACGCCACTTCATCCACACTGGACGATCTCCCAGCAGACCACGCTCAATGCTTTTACCCACGGCCCAGCGTGTCAGCAGGCTACTCGACAGGCGGCGCGCAACCTCGCTGCCATTCACCGGCACCCCCAGAAATACCACCCGACCTTTTTTCTCGACAATGTATTGATCAAACAGATGCAGTAATACCAGCCCGCCCAGAGAGTGGCAGACAAAATGTACGACAGGCGCCTTCAGTGTGTGTAGATAATGGTTCAGATGAGCCGCATTTTCCGCTGGGGAGCATTTTAGCGAGTGGTAATGAAACTGGTGACATTCATAGCCAGCCTCGGTGAGGCGCTGGCGCAGACGAAACATTTCAACGCCATTCATCCAGATTCCATGTACAAGTATGACGGCTTCTTTCATTCAGCCAAAATACCTAAAAAAAACAGAAGTTTAAAGCTATTTCTTGGAATACACAGGGATATCGGATCGGCGCAGCAAAGGCACGTCTGATTGTGCGATCAGGAAGGGATTAATAGCGGACTAAAAACATCCGCCATGACCCGGGGCAAGCGACTACGACCCAGGGCAGCACTGAACAGGGCCACTCTGAACAATGCTGATATGTCATCATCATTCAGAAATATCTCTAGGGCGATACCTCAAGCATACGGTCCAGTGCCAGTTTTGCATCACGGGCAACGTTTTCGGGCACAGAAATCTGGTTCACCACATTGCCTTCCACCAGGTTTTCCAGTGTCCACGCCAGGTGCTGCGGATCAATGCGGAACATGGTGGAACACATGCACACCGTGGGCGACATAAAGTGTACCTGTTTACCCTCTGAGGCAAACTGTTGTTTCAGGCGGTTGACCAGATTCAGCTCGGTCGCCACCAGCCAGCGTGTGTTGGGCTCTGCATCGCGGATGGTATTAATAATGTATTCCGTAGAACCGACATAATCCGACTTCTGACAC
>JBFFND010000120.1:0-7068 GCA_041563375.1 Gammaproteobacteria bacterium
ATGGCACCCTGCTAACCACCACCCTGTACTATAGCGCCACTGGCAACAGTTTTGTCGAGGTTCCTATGACCGGCTTGCGGGAAAATACGTACTCGGCTCAAATACCGGCTCAACCCGTCGGCAGCCTGGTCGAGTTCTTTATCCGTGCCGGGGACAACGACGGGCAAACGAACACCACAGATCCTTACCAATACACCGTGGGATACCATCCCCCCACCCTGTTCATCAATGAATTCATGGCCGACAACGAGACCGTGCTGGGCGACCCAGACGAAGCGCGCGAGTTCCCGGACTGGATCGAATTGTACAACCCCGGCCCCGATCCAATAAACCTAGAGGGACGCTACCTGACCGATGACCTGTCCGTCCCGACCAAGTTCCGCATCACCGACAGCATCACCATCCCAGCCGGTGGATTTGCCCTTTTCTACGCCGATGGTGACCCGGAGCAGGGTCCGTTCCACACCAATTTCAAGCTAAACAGGGATAGCGAAAGCATCGGTTTATTCGATACCGACGCGACCGGCAATCCACCAATTGATACCTATACCTTTGAGGCACAAACCAGAGATGTGTCCCGGTGCCGCTACCCGGATGGCGGGGATGGCTGGATGATGCTCTACACGCCCACTCCAGGCAGTGCCAACCGCGTCGGTTTGTACCTGCCTGTACGGCTCAAACAAACAATGTAGCCGACACTCAACGACCGGTTACTCGACCCCCACAACCAGCATCGTCATATCGTCGAATTGCTCGGCGCTGCCCTGGTAGGCAGCCAGGTCGGCAAAGGTGGCCGCGCACATCTCGGACGGCGGCAGACCCGCGTGGGACTGGAGCACGGACTCGAGCTGATCCAGGTCAAAGAGCTGGTAAAGTATTTCCCCGTGCGAGGCGGCTTGCTGCAGCGGGTCGTCGCCTGGGTGCAGGCGGTGGATAACGTCAGCTTTTCGGTTGGCAAGGGAGAAGTTCTCGGGATATTGGGGGAATCCGGCTCGGGTAAATCCAGTTTATTAAATTTAATTGCCGGACTGGACAGTGCGCAAGATAGTGAACTGCATAAACTGTGTGTGCAAAAAGCGCGCTTTAGCCTGAACAATACAGTCTACGATGACAGCGAACAAAAAATAAAACTGAAACCCTGGCAGCGAAAAATAGCCTATGTATTTCAGGATAACCGGCTGTTCCCACATATGACCGTGTTACAGAATATTCAGTTTGGCTACAGTCGACGCAATAGCGAACTCGACCAGCAGGCACTTATTGAGCAGTTTAAAATTGCAGATCTGCTGCAACATTATCCACAGCAATTGTCCGGTGGCCAGAAGCAACGGGTGAGCATGGTGCGTGCGCTGCTCTCCAGTCCTGATTTATTGATTATGGATGAACCGCTGGCCGCGCTGGACTATAACTCGCGCCAGCAACTGCTGCCCTATATTGAATCGATTCACCAGCAACTGACCATACCGGTACTCTATGTCAGTCATGATATAAAAGAAGTGTTGCGACTGGCGGATTATATTGTGCTGATGCAACAGGGTAAAACCATTGCACAGGGTGAGCTGGCAGAGCTCTGCGTCAGCCAGCCATTGTTGACCCGTGCCGAAGGGCCGAGTTTTATACTGCAGGGTCATGTCAGTGCATTGCTGGTTGATGAAGGTTTGTTGCAGATGCAATGTGAAGGGTATGAGCTCCTGATTGCGGCGCCATCAGATAAAAAGTCTGCTGCGCAGCCGGTAAAAATCGGTGACAGTTTGCGGGTGCTATTGTATGCCAAAGATGTCAGCCTGTGTCTGACGCCGGCAGACAACAGCAGTATACTCAATGTGGTGCCGGTGCGCATAGAAGAAATCAAACAGCAGGACAAGGGCAAACAGTTGCTATTATGTGCACTGGGGCAACAGCGTCTGCTGGCTACGATCAGTCAGCGCTCCTGTAACAACCTGCAGCTTGAGCAGGGTAAACAGGTATATGCACAGTTTAAAGCCACGGCGATGATTAAATAAATGTACGTACTTACAGTTATTCTATTGCTACTTTTCGTCGCACCATTACAGGCGGTATCGGCACAGAATAATCAAATCACAGTACAGCCAGATTCGACAGGCCTGGTCGATGCGAAATGGATAAAAATAAAAGATGAAAACGGCATCCAGGTTTACAGCATTGCCATGCAGAATACGGCAATTGTTAAGGCCCGTGCAGTAGCGATTATCAATGCACCATTAGCAAAGATTCAGCGACTGGTGGATAACCTGCCGCGACGTCCGCAATGGGTGCCTTACTTAAAGCACTCAAGAATAATTGAAAAAATATCGCCAGCTGAACACATAGAATACAGCCTGTTTTCTGCGCCCTGGCCTGCTTCGGATCGTGACTTTGTGTACCGGGTGAAAAGATGGCAACAGCAGATCGATGATCAGCTTCAGCTAAGCTACCGGATGCATTCGGTAAACCATCAGTCCATGCCATTACAGTCGGGGTTGATTCGTGGGGAAATTTTTTCCAGCGTGTATAGACTGACACAGATCAGTGCCGGGAAAACCAGAGTCGAATTAATTTATCACGCCGATCCCAGAGGCTGGTTGCCTAACTGGATTGTAAATATTATCCAGCGTGCTTTCCCATATAAAATGATGCGGAATCTCAAGCAGCAACTGGAACCCGTTGGTATCGATTAAGGTGAAAGTGCGCCTGGTGCTGTGCACCTAAGGCCTGGTAAAGGTATGTCAAAATTAGGCAAAGTTTTTGATCTGGATGAAATATCAGGGTATCTGCCCGGCCTGTAACAGTTTGCCATAGAGTAGATGGGGTGAAATCCAGATCAGCTGATCATCGAATTCCTGTCCGGCAATTTCACGGCGGCTGGCGGCATAATAAAAGCGGTCATTGCCGATCGGGTAGGCAGATAAACCACAGGTGCTGGCCAGGGTGCCACCCTCACCGGCGTTCTCGTTTTCAGTTGCACTATTGGCGCGACTTTTTGTGCCCATGGAAAAAATTACCGCAACCACGTCATCGGCAATAACATCCGCGGCAACCGTGCCCCCGCTACAGGCGGCATCCAGATTGCGACAGATCCGCAGGTCGGGCGTGGCATTGGCGATACCTACATTCGCATCACGCAGTTGATTGCTGACCACAAAGTCATCGTTTCCATCACCATCGAAATCATTATCAGTCACGCTGTAGCGATAAGGGTGTCCCCAGGGATCGAGCAGCAGGCCATCGCAGTTGGTTTCACCTTTCAGGCCGAGGCTAACCGAAGGCACGAAGCCGATTGCATTGCTGCAAGCAGGGCCGGGAGGCTGCGGCTGGGACAGCCCGCCCTGACCCGGCAGGGTCGGGCATGGCAGGCGGCCATTGGCAATTGCGAAACCATAGATGGCCTGTTCGATTTCCGCCAGCTTGCCGCGAGCTTCCTTGATATTGGCGGTTTCCAGTTGTGCGCGCAGCGGCATAAAGGTGTAGCTGAGCAGCGCTGCGAGGATCAACAGCACAATGGCCATTTCTATCAGGGTAAAACCGTGCTGAAGTTGTTTGTTTATCAAGGGGTACACTCCGTCACGTTGTTCATAGCGCTGTTGATACAGAACAGCCGATCATTCTGGTTATTCACCCCGTAGTTGCCGTTACCAGCATTGTCCGGGTAATTGTTCAGGTTGTCACCTTCGAGATAGTTGGCAAGATTGCCCTTGCTCTGTGCCAGTGGCGGATCCGGGTCTTCGGTCTCATTTGTGCGGCGCAACCGGTTATTGATGCGCTCACCGGAGAAAATCAGAATCGCGGCCTGGCGAGCTCCGCCGTCCACCTGTGGACAGTTGCTGTTGCAGACACTGGCCGGTGTCGTTGCCAGCGACGGTGCGAAGTCGCTGCCCAGTACATAAAACCAGTGATCCTTCCAGTGCTGCCACAGGGTAAACAGTTCCGGGTTAGTGTCCTCTAAATTACAATTTGAACCTGCTGCATTTAACAGGTTATCTTCGGTTATGCCAATAAGGTTACTGGAAGCGGAAATGTCGTAGGGCAGCCGACCAGAATAGCCCTGCGAATCATCGCCCAGGCCTATGTAGTTGCTGTCCTCGCGGTAATCGCTGTTCAGGTTAACCGGCGCTGGCCAGGGCAGGCGAAAATCAGCAACGCCTGCGGCATTAAGACAGGCATCTCGACAGCTATTACGGTCTTGATTACATTGGGCATTTTCCGAACCGACAGCGCTCAGGCGACACAGTGTGCGTGCTGCATCACAGTCATCATAGCAGGATTGTAAGGTGCTGCCTCCGCCACCGGGAGGGCCACCACCGGGAGGACCACCACCGGGAGGACCACCACCGGGAGGACCACCACCAGGAGGACCACCACCAGGAGGACCACCACCAGGAGGACCACCACCAGGAGGACCACCACCAGGAGGGCCACCACCGGGAGGGCCGCCACCGGCATTATCAATCGCCAGCGCAGCCACCTGCGCATAATCGGTCAGGCACTGCCCCAGCGCCAGCCCCAGTTCAGCGATTCTGTCATCGTACAGTTCGGGCCGTGCCTTGATCGCGTCAAAAATTTCCGCCGCGCTAATGGTGATAATCCGGTCATTCAGGTTGCTGTTATTAGCCAGTCCGGTGGCAGTGATAAAGCTGTCCACCTCATCCGCTGTCGCCTCATTCACGGTAGCATTGTTAATGCCGAGAAAACTCTCCAGGTAGTCGCCACTACTAATCAGATCGCCGCGCTGTTTACAGGGTAAATCGGTCTGCGCGCTGCGAGTCTGACCCGCCAGAGTTGCCCCCGGCGCAATCACCACCGCAACTACCCGGTCTTCCGGCGTATTGCCGGCGAGCAGATTGCCGCTGGCATCATACAGCTCGAACATGCCCGGTGTATCGTCATTGGTCATAAACGATGCCGGATTATTATAAAAACCACCGGACAGGGCATACCACAGGCATTCGCCCGACCCATCAAGGGGTGGTGGAATTTGCAGGTGACGCCATGGAAGGCGACCGATGCTATTGGTGTGCCGACTGCCACACTGGTTGCTGCTATTCCCATCACCATTGTAGCCGGTGCTTCTTTCCGGGCAGGGCAATATGCCATGGCGACCAGGTTCTTCACGGGAGTAATAGCCCACCGCATAGGCGAGCAAAGCCTGTTTTGCGCTGGCCAGGGCTTCACTGGTGCGGTTTTCAGCCTGCACGCGACCGCTTTCCGGCGGGGTATGGGTCAGCAGAAACGCCGAGCCGGCCAGAATCAGTACCACAAAAAATACCAGTAAACCGACACCCTGCTGATGAGCAGGGCCTGATCCTGTGATGTGTGACTGTTGATTCATAGCGTTAATTGTGCCGTTTTATCTGGGTTGTGCCACACCATCGGGCGCAGGGCTGGTGGCGTTTATCTGATAAGCCTCCTCGACCTTGCGGTCAGAAGAATCCCATTGTTCGCCGGGGCGTAATTTGAGTCTGTCACCTTTCACCCGTAAGGGTACAGAATAGTTGTCGGACTTAAACAGGTGCTCTCTCACCTCGACACCATTGCTCAAGTGATGGGTATACAGCGTGTTTTCATCGTTTACAAAAAACACCGGCTTGCCCTGCTCTCGAATCACTACGCCGTGCAATTTCAGTATATCCGGGGCAGACTGATCGGGCACGGTCTGGACTTGCTGGTTTTTAAAGGCGTCACTGTCGCGGAGCCGATCCAGTTGCTGGCGTTCAGTTTTCGAGGTAAAAAAGGTTTGCAGCCCGCTAAGCTCGGCGCTGTTAGTTGATGTAACCCAGCACAGTATCAGGGCAGAAAAAAAATAACGCAGCATCACCGCGATCTCCTGGCATTAAGGCTGGGTCTGCTGTTACTGGCCGCCTGCAATGTGTACCAGTTTATAACGCAGACAGTGGAAAAGTTTTTATCGGTGCCGGTTTGTAGCACCGAGGTGTTAACGGTGCTGTTTTTCTGGATTGCACAACGCTCTACATTGAATACACCGTTGGCTGTATTTTGTAACTGATCTAAAAATCGGTAAAGGTCGCCTTCGTGTAATAACTGCATTTCCAGTGTCATGCTGGAGAAAAAGACATCAATACCGGGAAATGTCTGTTGGAGTGGTGCGGCATCCAGCGGTTGACGTTTTTCGATACGGTATTTTAGATAGGGCAGTTTCAGTCGTTCAGCGATGGTTTCAGTGGCATCGACCCAGCTAAGACGATTTTCCTCACCCACAATATTTTTCCGAGGTAGCTCGGCGTAACGGCTGGCAAATTTGTCCAGTATGGATTTGTGCTCTACGGCCAGGTAGTAACGTGCTTTGGCGGCATCCAGTGTCTGCTGTTGTACTGAAAGGTTTTCACGAGACGTTTGCAGTGTATTGTAGGAAATAAAAATAACTGTTCCCGCGAGCATCAGGCTGATAATAAAAATCAGCAGTTCTTTTTGCAGGGGTTTTAGACGTGTCATAGTGGCTGACCCCGTAGCAGAATACTGATAATGAACTGGCCATCCTTCTGTTCATTGCTTTGACTGCCCTGTTGTGCAATTTGCAGCGTCAGGTCTGTCTCGGAACGAGTGTCTATAGGATAACTTTTAACCTCTACTGCGAGCACTTCAGGGTGTTGCCTAAATGATTCTGCGAGCTGATTAAGTTGTTGTACCGATTGCTTATAACTGCTTTGTGACATCTGCACAAAACCCGACAGGCGGGCAAGATGGTTAATATTTTCGATATTGCTGTAGTCGGTTGCAGTATCCATCTGTTCATCAGACAGTTTGCCCTGTTGTGTGATGCTCCACTCAAGTTGTGTGAGGTTGATATTATTCAGATCTGCATTACCCAGCATGTGGCTGATCTGGTTCATAAATGCCATGGGAGAAATTCGTGTGGCTTCACGAATATTATCTGACAGCAAAACCGCAGAGCGCATCATCTCGGCCTGTTTTAGTTGATCCTGCAAATGATCAAACTGGCGCTGGTAATTGTTATTGATACCACGGGTTTGTTGCTGCAGGGTCAGTGCTTCCTCGTCGAGTACGATGGCGTCGGAAATAAACGCAAAGGCGAACAGGGTGGCTGCTAGCAGC
>JBFFND010000121.1:0-7061 GCA_041563375.1 Gammaproteobacteria bacterium
ATTTCCGAGCCTCCAGCAACCCGTGGCTATCCACCCTCGGTATTTGCGCGTATTCCACAACTGGTGGAACGCGCGGGTAATGGCTCCGCAGGGCAGGGCTCGATTACCGCCTTCTATACCGTACTGGCGGAAGGGGATGACCAGAATGACCCCATCGCGGATGCGGCACGGGGTATTCTGGATGGGCATATACTGCTGTCGCGTCAGCTGGCGGATATGGGCCATTACCCGGCAATCGACCTGGAATCGTCGGTCAGCCGGGTGATGCCGATGGTCGTGCCAGCGGAGCAGATCAAGTCCAGCCAGCAGATTAAACAGCTATACTCGCTGTATGAGCAGAACCGTGATCTGATCAATGTTGGTGCCTATCAGCAGGGCAGTAATCCGGCGATTGACCGCGCGATAAAAATGCAGCCGCAGATTCAGGCCTTTATGCAGCAGGGCATGCATGAATCGGTCAATATGGCGAGCAGTCGCCAGCAGATGGAGCAGTTGCTGGTGGAAATTAATCGCAGCCAGCAACCACAGGTTGAAGGCAGCAAATAAGCTCACGTTTATTCAATGCCACACACTGTAAATGCACTGGCGCTCAGCTTCAGACTTTAGTCAGGACTCAACAGGTTAAACAATGCGCTCCAAACGTATGCAACCCATCGCCCGACACGCCGAGCAGGTTCAGCAACAGGCCGTACAGGTTTATGTGTCCGCACAACGGGCGGTGGTCGATGCACAACTGCAGCTTGAACAATTACTGGAATACCGAATTGAATACAGCAGTCGCCGTACCAGCAATGGTATGAGCATTCAGCAGCTGCGTGATTACCAGCATTTTCTCAGTAAACTGAATCTGAGTATCGAGCAGGCACATCAACAGATTGAGTTCAAAAAACAGAACTGTGAAAAATACCGTCAGGCCTGGCTGAAAACACGTGCCAGAACAAAGGCGCTGGACAGTGTGATTGAAAAATACCAGCAACAGGAGCGCATTATCGCTGCGCGTATCGAACAGAAAGAACAGGACGAATATGCCAGTCGCATCAGTGCGCGGCAACAGCAGGCGAAAAACGAGAGTTGATTCACTATAAAAAAGCAAACGCGAAAGCACGCAAGTACTGTAGGGTGTATCAAGCGAAGCGGATCCACCGTGTCGTGTCACATTGTTTGATTTAAAAGCATTTTGTGACAATTAGCTTGGGTGTTTTGTCACGATTTACCTGTACGATAAACTGAACTGTGTTGTTTCGCCTTTCTGGAGACTACTACTTTTTCTTCAGCAAAAAAGAAGTAAGCAAGAAAATGCCGTTCCCGGTCACTTGCCCGCAAACAGCAGCGGGTTCCCGAAAATGCTATAAAACGGTATTTCTCTTTGGATAAGTTTATTGTTTGAATTATCTTTGTTTCCGGGTCGTGCTGGAGTGCCGTCCGGGCACATCAGCACTCAAAATCACGTCCTTGTGATTTTGCCCCTGCGTAGAAAGCATTTTCGGCAAGTGACAGGGAAGGTTGTCGCAAGCCCATCGTTTAAAAAGTAATTTGACCGTTGAGTGCGTAGCTGTTTCCCCTTCACGCAAGCTGATGAGTGAGTGATTTTTGTGGAGGCTTTCTGCGAGGATGTCTGAGCGAATCATGTTGTTTATGATTCGTGAGTTCCGCAGCAGCCACAAAAATCGGGAGTGAAGAAGGCACTTTTATTTTCGCTCTTTGAAAATAAAAGCTTGTGTGCCGGGGCGGCACTATTGCGGGCGTCCTGCCCTCCAGCCTTCGGCCCAAGCAGAGCTTGTTTAAATTTGATCCAGTCAAATTTATCTTTTGCTTACTTTTCTGTTGCTGAAGACAGAAAAGTGAGTCGCCAGAAAGGCGAAACAGCACAGAAAACTTTATCGTAAAGGTAAATGCATGGATAAGACATTGGCGCTACTTATGACAAAATGCTTTTTAAAGCATGTTATATAGCTCGCATCACGGTTTGATATAGACATACCCATCCTGCTGCAATTCCACCAGTTTGGCTACGCCACCGTTTTCAAGAAATTGTGTGCCTTCCAGCAGCTGAACCCGGGTCAGGTTGCGGTTACTCATGGCGTAGGAACAGATCATGATTTCGGCTTTTTCGCTGAGCAGTTCGTCGAGCTGTTCACGGGAGTCGGCCAGGGTGCTGAAACGTATCACCGCCGGTCCATTGATCACCACCGCAATGTCCGCCCCGGGTCCGAGCTTTTCCCGCAGGTTTTTGACATTGTTAACCAGCATGGTCATTTTCTCCGGGGTGTTAACGTGGAGTACGACCTTGTCCTCACTGGCCGCTGCCGACAGCGGGGTGAATAGCAAAGTGCACAGCAATAGAGTCAGGCCGGTTCTGATACATCGTTTCATTGGCTGTTCCTTATCAGCGTGCTTTTCTCATATAAGTATTTTAAGTGTAGCCAGTTTTGCGCGTGCCGTGGGAAAAAAAGCCATTAAATGTCCGCTTTGTGTCCGGCTTGCAGTTGGCCTGTGAATTGCAGTGTATCTGGCAGAGTGTTTTTTTACTGGAGATCGTCAATGCTTTGGCTGCGCCTTGTATTTCTGTTTGTGTTGTTGCTGATCGGCTATAACACCGCCTATGCCGAACGCATTAAGGATATTGCGAGCGTATCGGGTGTGCGTGATAACCACCTGGTGGGTTATGGCCTGGTGGTAGGGCTGGATGGCAGCGGTGACCAGACCACGCAAACCCAGTTCACCATCCAGAGTTTCAAAAATATGCTGCAGCAATACGGCATAGTTTTGCCGGAAGGGGTGACCCCGCAGCTGAAAAATGTTGCCGCTGTGGCGATTCATGCCGACCTGCCGCCGTTTAGTAAGGTCGGGCAGAAGATCGATATTACGGTTTCCTCTCTGGGTAATGCGAAAAGCCTGCGCGGTGGCAGTTTGCTAATGACGCCTTTGAAGGGCGCGGATAACCAGATTTACGCGGTGGCACAGGGCAATCTAATCGTCGGTGGCTTCGGTGTGTCCGGCAGTGATGGCTCCAGTGTCACAGTGAATGTGCCCAGTGTGGGCCGTATTCCCAATGGCGCCACCATTGAGCGGGAAGTGCCCAATGCCTTTGCCGAGATGGACCAGGTGGTGCTTAACCTGAACCAGAGCGATTTCACCACCGCACACCGCGTGGTGCAAGCCATCAATAATGTGCTCGGCCCGGACAGTGCCCATGCGCTGGACTCGGTGTCGATTCGTGTGCTGACTCCGCCTACTACCTCGCAGAAAGTCGAGTTTGTGTCGTTTCTGGAAAATCTGGAAGTGGCGCCGGATAATGCGCCGGCACGAATTGTCGTCAACTCACGCACCGGTACCATTGTGATTACCGCCGATGTGCGGGTTAAACGCGCGGCGGTGGCCCACGGTAATCTGGTGGTGAGTGTGACCTCCGACCCGATTGTCAGTCAGCCGGAAGGCGCCTTTACCCAGGGCACGACGGCGGTGGTGGATCGTACCCAGATCGATGTCGAGCAGCAGGATGCACGCATGTTCCTGTTGCGTACCGGGGTTAGCCTGCGCGAGCTGGTGGATGCGGTGAACCAGGTCGGTGCTGCGCCGGGGGATCTTGTGGCGATGCTGGAAGCACTGAAACAGTCCGGTGCACTGACGGCCGAGTTAATTGTGATTTAGCATGCAGACCGATCCCGCCATCTACACCGATTTTGCATCGCTTACCCGGCTGAAAAAGGGCGCGCGGGAGCAAAGTCCCGAGGCGATACGCCAGGTGGCCCGTCAGTTTGAATCGCTGTTTGTGCAGATGATGCTGAAAAGCATGCGCGATACGGTGCCGGAAAACGAGATGTTTGGCAGCAATGCAGAGCGCACCTACCGCGACATGTATGACAAGCAACTCAGCATGAATATATCCGAGGGCAGGGGCATTGGTCTGGCAAGCGTGATCGAGCGCCAGCTCGGCGGCGAGCCAGAACCGTTGCAAACGCCGGGCACAGCTGCCGAGGCCATGGCCCAGGCTATGGAAAATTACCGTGCCCGCGCCAGACCAGCGCAGGCGATTGATTCAGGTATTGAACTGGGCAGGCTGTCGGCTGACAGTCAGTTCACACGCCGGGTCAATCCATTTGCCCCGGCAAGCGGCGTCTCAACCGATAGCCGTGATTCCGCAGAACAGCGTGCTGAGCAGTTTATCCGTGATGTCTGGCCCTATGCCGAGCGTGCCGCCAGCGCACTGGGGGTCGACACCGAGGTGTTGCTGGCGCAGTCCGCACTGGAGACTGGCTGGGGCCGGCATGTGCCGCTTAAAGCCGATGGCAGCAGCAGTTATAACCTGTTTGGCATCAAGGCGGATCAGCGCTGGCAGGGCGAGCAGGTGGAGATTGTGACACGGGAATTTCGCCATGGGGTGATGCAGCAGGAAAAAGCGCAGTTCCGCGCCTATGACTCGCTACCCGCTGCGCTGAATGATTATGTGGAGTTTATTCGCGGCAACCCGCGTTACCAGAAAGCGCTGCAGCATGGTTATGACGCCGAGGCCTATGCCCGTGAACTACAACAGGCGGGCTATGCCACCGACCCGGATTATGCGCGCAAAATCAATCGTGTACGCAACAGTGAGCTGTTGCAGAACAAGCTGTCGGAATTAAAGAATTTGTCTGAACCGCCGCTAACCTGAGATATCGGGAAGGCGTTTATCAGGTCGTCCAGTACCTGACCAATAAACGTAGGACGTGAGGCACCATGCCTGATTTATTGAATGTATCACTCAGTGGTTTAAGAGCCTATCAGGGCGCTTTATCCACCACATCACATAATATTGCCAATGTGGGTAATGACAGTTACACACGGCAACGGGTTGAGCTGGACGCACGAAACCCGATCGGCCTGGGTAACAGTTATTTCGGCCAGGGGGTCGATCTGACCTCGGTCGATCGCATTATCGACAATTTCAATACCATGAACATCCGCGACCTGACCGCAAATACCTCGCGGCTGGAAGCCTTTGCCGATTATGCCAGCCGCATCGAAAGCATGGTGGCGGACCAGGATGCCGGTTTGATGCCGGCGCTGAATGGTTTTTTCAATGCGGTCAGTGATGTTGCTAATGACCCGTCTGCCAGTGCGCCGCGGGTTGCCATGCTGGGCGCGGCAGAAAATCTGCAGCAGCGGTTGTCCTCAATGGGCGAGGAATTGCAGCGCATGGAGTCGGAGGTCAACAGTCGCCTGCGCAGTGAAATCACCGAGATCAACCAGATTGCGCAACAGATCGCCAAGCTGAATACCACCATTCCCTCACGCACTGATGTGGATAACCGCCCCAGTGATCTGCTGGATAAACGGGATGCACTGCTCAAGCAACTGGCAGAAAAAATTTCAGTTACCGTGGTGGAACAGGCCAACGGCAATCTTAATGTGCTGGTGGGTAGTGGCCAGTTGCTAATTACCAATGGCACGGCATTGAACCTGGTGGCCGGGCAGGACCCGGCACAGCCCAGCCGTGCAGCCATTGCCATTGAAAGTGGTTCCAGCTCGGTGAATATCACACAGAACCTGGTGGGCGGCACACTCGGCGGTCTGCTGGATTTTCGTGACAACCTGTTACAGGACACGCAAAACCGCCTGGGGCGCACCGCCATTGGCATTGCGCAAAGCGTCAATGCGCTACAGGTACAGGGCTATGATTTAAATGGCGAGCTGGGCGAGAACCTGTTCAGCAGCGTACCCATGGGGCCATTGCAGGGCCAGTTTGGTGGTGATTATCTGGCCAATGGTTTTGATGTGGGTGACACCGTGGCATTTGACCTGGATTTCGATGGGCAAACCGTGAGTGTGTCGCACACGGTGCTGGTCACCGACAGTAATCAGGATATTGCCGATGGCCTGCTTGCCAGCATCAATGCGGATGGTAATGTCACCGACAATGGTGACGGCACCTACACTCTGGCGGGTACAACGCCGGGTAGCAGCCTGACGTTCGAGCTGTATGGTAGCAATATCAAATTTATCTCAGCCGGTGGTCCCAGCCCGTTGGGGCACAATTTACAGTTGTCGGCACTCACCGATGGCGTCGCGGATGATGCGCGCATTCAGCTGGCCAATCTGGGCTCCAGCAGCACCCAGTTGACTGCAGCGCTGGTTGCGACAGGCTCTGTTGCCTCATTTGTTGGGCCGTCAACCGAGGCCATTGCCAACCTGGAAAACAGCGGCACCGGTGTGCTTAACTATGTGGTCAACGATGCCGCACAGCTTAGCGTATCGGATTATGAAGTAACCTATGACGGTGCCAACTACAATGTGGTGCGCCTGGGGGATAACACCACGGTGGCCAGCGGCGCCGGGCCGTTTAATGTGGATGGTCTGGACATCAGTGTCAGTGGCGCCCCGAATGCGGGTGACTCCTTTATGATTCGCCCCACTAATCTGGGCGCGATCAATATGCGCAGTAATATTATTGACCCCAATAAGCTGGCGATGGCGCTGCCGGTCAGAGCACAGGTCAGTGCCGCCAATATCGGTTCCACCCAGGCACCCCAGGCCGAAGTACTGGATGTGACCAATGGCGACCTGACTCGTGCGGTGGACATCGTATTTACTCGTAGCAGTTCCGCGGTGAGTTTCGATGTGATTGACCGGCAGAGTGGTACAGTGTTGCAGAACGCCGTGCCCTATTATACGGGCATGACGGTGAGCCAGAATGGCTGGCAGATCCAGCTGGATGGACAACCGGCAACCGGTGATATTGTCAGTGTCGAAAATAACAGCAATGCTGCCTCCGATAACCGTAATGCGCTGGCCATGGCCAATCTGCAACTGACCTCGGTGCTGGATGGTGGCAATGCCACCTTTGAACAATCCTATAACAGCCTGGTCTCGCAGGTAGGTGTGTTAACCCAGCAGGTGAACACCAACCTCGAGGTGGATACAAGCCTGCTTAACAGTGCGCAGGCTCGACGTGAAAGTATCTCCGGGGTTAACCTGGATGAAGAGGCGGCGGACCTGATTCGTTACCAGCAGGCGTACCAGGCACTGTCGCGTATTGTGCAAACCTCACAAACCCTATTTGAATCTCTGCTTAGCGTGGTCTA
>JBFFND010000122.1:0-6997 GCA_041563375.1 Gammaproteobacteria bacterium
TCCTCAGCCTCTTTCTTGCTGACCTTAATTTCAGCTTTCTGCCGGTAGGCGTGATGGGCCTCATCGTTAATTACGATTAAGTCTTTATAAGTGGCCAGTTTGCCTAATACCCTGCGGGTAAACGCTTCGTCACTTTCCTTGCCTTTCTTTACAACAGATCGATCCTGTTCTTTTAATGGCATCAGGGTGTGCCAGTTCTCTATCAGGAGTTCTACCTGGTTAAGCTTCTGGCGCATGGCTTCATTTGGGCAAAGCCGGAACTCATCATAAACATTATTTTCATTGCCGGGGTTGAGTACCTGCAGGCGGCTTTTTACCGTCAAACCCGGTGCAACGATGAATATTGCTTTTGAAAAACGTGAATCCTTAGGGTAATTAATGGCATTGAGTGTTTGCCAGGTGATAATCAGCGACATTAACGGTGTTTTACCTGTGCCCGTGGCCATCTTGTTACAGATGCGCTCCCAGGCACCACCGTCGCCTTGCAGGTGAATGCCTTGTTTATATTCTTCAGGCGCTTCTAGCCACCAGATCAGTGACTCAATGGCTTCCAGCTGACAGAAGTAAAAGGGATACTGGCGTGGGCCACCTATCCAGCGTTTTTCATCCGGACTCCACTCACCACAGTCATGCCAATGTGCCAACAACTGTCGAGTCACACTGGTTACTCCGGGATAGCCTGCATCCCGCCAGTCATCAAGTCGTTCACGGATGCGGTTCACGGTATCCAGCTTTTCAATACGGCGCGTATTGTTCCGTGTATCGACCAGTTCATAGGCTGCGGGTCTGCGGCCTTCTGTGATGTTCAATAACTTGCCGTATTCATCCTGTTCCCAGTAACGGCCAGGTTTGGCATAGGGCGAATTAATAATCAGCGAGGTTGGACTTTTATCACTCATACGCTGAACGACTCCTTGTCCAGGTTAATCACTTTGAGTGATTCAATACCTCGATCATCGACTATTTTAACCGCAATGCATTCATACTCACCGGCCTCAAAGGGTAAGGAGACTGTACCGTGAAACTTATCCAGTAAGTCTTCATTTAATTCAGCTCGAATGTCCTTGCGTAACTTATTCCAGCCGTCCTTACTGCCTGCCATAGGGAAGAATACCTGGCGAGGGAACAGGGAGCGATTATCGTAGTCCGTATCCAGCGCCCACATGGCGATATTCTTTTTGCCACCCGATTTAAGTTCGCCAGTCTTGGTGTCGAAATAATCAAACCCTTTAACTTCTACTTGATACTGATCATCTTTGTTTTTCTTAATTAAAATATCCGGTTGCCCCATTAACCAGAAAGACTCATTACTTGCTCGGCCTTTTTTAAGATCTTCAGTGAGCAGGTCAGTATTCATCTGTGCCTTTAATGCGGTGATGCCTTTGATGTTATCTATATCTTTGGCGGCTTCTGGGTCAAAAGTAAAGGCACAGAACACCAGCATTTTGGGAAGCGGGAACAGCTCACCAGCTTCACGCATGGCGATTTCCACCTGGCGCTGTTCCAGCGCAGCGTGTTCCGGGCCGAAACTCACTGCAACTTTATCGCCAGTATCTGAGACGGTACCAACAGCATGAATGTATTTCGCGCCGGGTAAGGGTTCCAGATCCATTAGCTGAATTTTCTGACCACCTTTACCGCGAATGCCTGCTTTTAATAATTCGTCGCGCCACTGGCTTTGGCGTGAGGTGGCGCCGGAACGGGCGACTGCCACATCGGCTTCCTTGGGTTGTTCTGCCTCATCTAAGCCTAAAACAGTAGCAAATGGAACAGCTTCTACAGTGAAAGGCCCAGTAATACGTAATTTTTCTTTTGATACTAATGGCTGATCATAAAGGGTTTCTTGACCAGCATGAACTGCAACAGACTCATCCATTTTTCTTTGCATGATTTGTCTTGCGGCATGAAATTTATCAAAAGTCTGACGTGATGATTCTGGCCAGTCTTCTGGGAAAGCATATGGTACCTCCCATTCTTTTAGACTTTGTTTTATTGACTTATTTAACTCACTTAGGGCTGAATCGATTGCTGGATGCATTTCCTTATAAATATCATCGATTTCAGGATCATTTGCTATTGCACCTAAAGTTATTTTTGGAACAGTTTTGTATATAAAGCCGCTTTTCAATCCTTCTTGAGGATATTTAAGCTCATAGTAATCATAACTTGCTGTTAATAATCGTTGTTTAGCAAGTGCTACAGAAACTCGTGAACTATCACATGTAATCCACCTGCGCCCCCATTTCTCCGAAACAACAGCAGAGGTGCCAGACCCACATGTAGGGTCAAATACAAGATCGCCAGGATCTGTAACCATTAAAAGGCAGCGTTCAATTACTCGATCAGCAGTTTGTACAACATAAACTTTCTGCTCGCTATAGCCGGCAGCTGTATCTGTCCATGAATTCTCTAGTTGTATTAGGTTAAAGTCAGAGTGAAACTGCCTGAAATAAGGATTTGAACCCAAAATGACAAGGCGATTGGCTTTAACAAGTCTTTCCATTCCAGTTGTATGTGTACGCCAACTTTTACCACTTAACGGAGAGTGGCCCTTGTCGTAAACACTAAAATTATATGTACATGATGGCGTATACCCAGATGATGTCAGAACAGATCTCTTGAACACCCGTTTTCTTTCATCCGGCGTCAGTTCTGGTATCTCTTTTGCTGTGAATTTTTTGTAAGTACCTCCGCCATTATCTAAGAAACAAAACTCACGCTCATCCTCTATGTCACGTGATTTGTAAATTGGTCTATACTTCATGTCATCCTTCTGCTTTGCATACCAGAGTACATAGTCATAAACTGAAGCTAAGCCTTTTTGTCCGAGCGGTGACATGCTTCTATAATTTATTTGCGCGCAAAAATTCTCTTTGCCAAAAATTTCATCAAGCAATTCACGTATGTGGTGTACATTCTCATCTGATATCTGTACAAATACGCTGCCTGTTTCATGTAGCAATTCTTTCGCAAGCAATAATCGATCACGTAAATACGTAAGGTATGAATGAATGCCTAGCTCCCAGGTGTCTCGAAATGCCTTGATCATTTCTGGCTCCTGAGTTAGATCTTCATCTTTACGATCTTTAACATCACGTTTATTTGTAAATGGCTGAAAATTAGATCCGTATTTGATGCCGTATGGTGGGTCTATGTAAACCATTTGTACTTGTCCAGCCATACCTTCTTTTTGTAATAGCGAATTAATTACTAGCAGAGAATCGCCTGCAATCAAGCGATTAGCCCAGTCTCGATCATGTTTGTAAAAATCGATAGCATCGCGTAGTGGAAGATTTTCAAATGGGGCGTGGAATAAATCCGGCTGGAAGGTGGCAGTGCTTTTTCCTTTGCTATCTTTAATCTTTTTTTGAATCGCTGCCAGTATTGTTGCGGGGTCAACACGTTCATGCACATGTAAAGATACGGTGTCTACCTCAAAACTGGTGCGCTCAGCCTTGCCTGTCCATTCCAGGTAAGGTGACTGCATGCGCTTGAGCTGTTCCAATGCTGCCTGCATCTCTTTCTGGTCACCAGATGCCAGGGCATCATCGATCAGATTTTCTATCTGCGATCGTGAGCTATCGAAATTTAGTGCTGGATCAAGGTGCGGGTCGTAATACCATTCTTTTTCTTCTTCCACACCGTCTGAATATGTATCAACCATACCTACATGTGGGTTATTAACACGCTTTTCATCGTGACGATAACTCAATACTTCAGAAGACTGCCCTGATTTCTTCCGGGTAGCTTTTTTTCTGGCGACTTTTTTCTTAGGGCTAGAAGTTTGTTCTGGTGCTTGCTGTGTTTCTAGCGAAAACTCATCATCCAGCATGGTTTCGTTATTCTGTTTATCGCTGCTTTTGTTCTTTGCGGTCTTCTTTTTCGCGGCCATATTTTCTCTACTTTTATTTTATGCAGTGACAATCTTTAAAAATGTAACACCGCTAATCCATGTGTTGTTATTCGTTACTTGACTATGTCGTTATATTTATTATTTATATTGTTCAAAGCCATTGTTGTCTTGAGTTATTAAACGCATCAGCTTTGGATGAATAAATAGCTTTTCTCGTCCCACCTTAACCTCTCTTAAAACGCCTATGTCAGAAAGGTGTTTAAGATAAGTTGATGCAGTTTGCCGTTTCGCAATATTCGCATCAACCAGATTAGCAATGCGGCAATAGGGTTGCATAAACGTTTGTTCAACCAGCTCACGACTATAAATAGAGGACGCGTTATCGCGTACATATTCTGCTGTGTGATCCATCAGGTCCCGGATGGCAATGATCTTTTCACGTGTCCAGTTGGCTGTTTCTTCTACTGCATCCAGCATATAAAGTATCCATTGTTCCCATTGTTGATTAGTAGTGACGTCTAGTAAATACTGATAATAGTTAGCCTTATGCTGGATGATATAGCGGCTGAGATACAGGATAGGTGTATCCAGTAAATTCTGCTCGATGAGGAACAGCAAATTGAGTACACGCCCAGTACGGCCATTACCGTCGGTGAATGGATGGATGGCTTCGAACTGGTAATGTGTGATGGCCATACGCACCAGCGGCTCAATCTCTGGATGGTTATGGATACACTGTTCCCAGTTTGCCATGAGTTCCCGTAGATGGGCTTCACCTTCTGGCGGAGTATAAATGGTTTCGCCAGTGGCATCATTGGCCAGGGTGGTGCCGGGAACACGTCGAATGTCCATCTCCACGCCCTTTATCGTGGTACAGACTTCGACTGCTGTGGCTGTGCATAAGGGGCGGTCTTTTAGTGCTCTGTACCCCTGATAAAGTGCGGTGCGGTAGCGTAGCGCCTCTTTAGTGGCTGGATCGGCCTGGTTTTCCTGATGTTCGGAATACTGGAAAAGTTTATCTGTGGTGGTGACGATATTCTCGATTTCAGAGCTGTCTCGTGCTTCCAGTAGGGGAATGGTGTTAATCAGGACTGCCTGATTGGGGATTAGCCCGCCAGCCTGCTTGAGTGCAGCCAACGACGCGCCTGCCGTGACACATTTCTTAAGAATGGCCTTGCTCTCAATGTCCGCAGCCGGTGGCAGCTGTGGCAATTGGTTATATGGCCTGGATGGGTCAAATTGCGTCATATGTTTATATTTTTAATATTTTTCGACATGTTCTAATCATATGTCGCTGTCATCGACATATCAATAGTGAATGTCGATAAAACTCTAAATAATCGACATAACGGTATTGTGAGAATAAATATGTTCGCTAATAGCGAAAATATGTTGAAATTAGCGAACAGCGACATTATCATTAATGCCGTAGGAAGTATACGGGAGATCGTCGTCTCTTGTGGGGTTAAGTAATTAGCTCGCGGAGGATAAACCTCTACTGTATACCACGCTCACGTGCGCTCTGGTCACGCTGTGTCCTTGCATCATGTGTCAGCAGGTATAGCCGTCTCACACGACAAGGTGAGACGGTTTAGAAGTTTAAGGGTAACACCGTCATCGTACTCCCATCTTTTGGTTATGACGACACGGTAGGGCAATGGTGCCTTGCTGTTAACCAAGAGGACTTAGATTATGGATAGTAATCAACTTGCTACACGATGGCGGGCATTGCATGGGTGGTTTAAGGAGAGTATCCGAGCGCTGAAAAAGCGTTTGGTAAATCCGAGAACCTGGAAGTTTATGACAGCTGCATTTCGATTTGTGATGTGGATTGTTCGTTTGCTTCAAGTATTCATGTAATGACCCTTAAACAATTCTAATTTTATAGGTGCATATTGATGTTGAATGAAGCATTAAGGCTTGTTCGAGTATTTCACGATATTAACCAGTCTCAACTTGCTGAGAAGCTTGGAATATCGCGTTCCTATTTGTCTGAAATTGAAGCAGGAAAAAAAGCACCTAGTATCGAATTGCTGGATAAGTATTCAGATATTTTTGATATCCCCCCATCTTCAATACTCCTTTTTTCTGAAAATCTTAAAAGTAATACTTTTTCAGAAAAAGCCAGAGTTGCTGTTGCAAGTAAAATCATAAAAATAATGAATTGGCTTTCAGAGACAGAGAGTGTCAGGGATGGCAAAAACATCAAGCAAGCATAAGACATACCCCTTAAATCAGTCCCCACTTTATAAACTACAAACCAGGAGAAAACTTGCTGGTTTGTTTGATATGTCCGTTGCCGAATTGGAGAAATTGGTAAAGAGGCCAGATAACTATCGTATATTCACCATTGGCAAAGATAAAAACAAACCTAGACAAGTAGAGGAGCCCAAACCGTATCTTGAACGGATTCATCGGCGACTTTTTAATTTGCTGAGGAGAATCGATCCACCATCATATCTGCACTCAGGTGTTAAAGGCAGATCTTATATTACGAATGCAAACAAGCATATAGGTTCAGATGCAGCAGTCACTCTAGATATACGAAAGTTTTTCCCATCAACATTGGGGTGGCATGTTTTTGATTTTTTCCACAATGTTATGCAGTGCAGCAGGGATGTTGCAGGGCTTTTGACGAGATTATCTACCTGTCATGGCCATGTGCCAACAGGGAGCTGCTTGAGCCAGGCGATTGCTTTTTATGCGCATTATGAGATGTTTGAGGAAATATATAATTTAACATCATCTAAAGGGTTAACAATGACCTGCTATGTAGATGATATTGCCGTATCAGGTAAAGGGGCGAATAAAAAAGTTTTGCATGAGATTAAGGGTGTATTACAAAGAAGAGGGTTAAAATCTCATCCTGATAAAGAAAGCGTATTTCGTAGTGGGGTCCCAAAGGAAGTTACCGGCTCGATTGTTGTAGAAAACGGATTGAGATTACCGAATAGAAAACACCAGCAGATTCATGAGGAAGTGACCTCGATTTTAAAAATTGATGATACAAAAGATAAATTAAATTTGATTAATGTTGCAATGGGTAGATTAATTGCGGCGAGCCAATCTGATCCTGATATGAATCAACATGTTAGTTCTCTAAGTTATGAGAAAAATAGAATTGAGAAAACAGTAGGTTAATCA
>JBFFND010000123.1:0-6991 GCA_041563375.1 Gammaproteobacteria bacterium
CGTTTGCCCACCAGCCGCTCCAGGCCGATTTCAAGAAAGGTATTAATGAGTGTGGTTGAAGTGGCTCCATCGGAGGAAACATAACCGGCACTTGCCGCATTCACCTGCCCGGTTCTGAACAACAGCTCATAGCCGTAGACGCCCAGCTCGCGATTATAAATGGGCTGTCGCCCTACATAGATATCTGGCATTAGTTACGCTATCTCACCTCAGGTCCATTCATTACATTTGCTTCACTGCAGTTTCCGGGGATTACTGCAGGCCCTAACTATAGCCGGAGTTTGCGGGCTGATATAGCCCGAATTTTTACAGATTTCGCAGTATAACTGCCTTAATCCTCCCGGCTAACCACGCTGACTGATTAAGAACTGGCTTAAATACGCCACATCCTGAGGCTATGTCGCCGGCAAATTGCATTGCTATATAATCCTGGATTGCCCACAATAATAGTGATGCCATTATACTGAATCTACCCATGTCCTGTTTGCGCCCGATCAATCAGCTATTTTATAAACCCGCTCATGCGGTGCTGTACTGTATTTTACTGGCCTGTGCTTTACAGGCCGCCAACCTGCAGGCACAGGCGATTAACAGCGCTGACGGCAAACCGATGGCACCACCTGCCATAGACGGGGCGATGAACCTGACCGCCGAGCAGGTGATCACACTGATTCTAACCACCCCGGATCTGGTGATTATTGATGCCCGCAAACGCAGTGAATACATTAAAGGGCATATTCAAGGAGCAGTGAATCTACTCAATAGCCAGATGGATGAGACCACCCTGGGGAGCTATGCCAGCAATAAAAACGTGGCCCTGCTGTTCTACTGCAACGGCCCGCGCTGTATGCGCAGCAGTGATGCAGTACAAAAGGCCCTTGGCTGGGGCTACCGCAATATTTTCTGGTTTCGCGGTGGCTGGAACGAATGGAGTGAAAAACGCCTGCCGGTGGTTATAGACTAGGGCAGCTTATAACGACAGCACGCACTGAGCTTTATAAAAATAACAAGATGCAGATACAACGACTCTCAATTCGCGCCCTCACCGTACTGATTTTCTCGCTACTTGGTATGGTGGCGATTATTCTCTCCATTCTCGCGGGAAACTATTTCCGCCAGGCAGCACTCAATGCGCAGATGAACAGCCTGTCCCGGGTGATTGAAGTGGCTGCACAGGAAACCGTGCGTGACCTGACCCGACACACTTTCGATCTGGGAATGAAGCTGTCACATAATCCCGAGTTGCTTGCCGCATTGCAGAATAACCATAAAGATAAACTGATCAGTCTACTGGATGACTCATTTATCAATGGCTTTAGTGGTTTTTCAAAAATCGACCTGCAGAAAATCCGCATCTATGATATCCGGCTGAATTTTATTGCACAGAGCGCCGAGGGTATTCGCGGGCTTGAGCCGGCACTGGCACCACAACTGGTTAAACAGGGCAGCAGCCGCCAGGGTATAGAGCGACTCAAGGCCATCGATGCACTGTGGCTTTCCGCCGCCGGCCCCATGCACTCCACCCTGGTACCGGTCGGCGGGTTGCATCTGGCAGGCTTTCTGGAAATTGTGGTCGATCCGGTCTTTAACCTGCCCAATATCGGCCACATCACCCGAACACCTATCAGCATTTACAGCGCCCGCGGTGAACCCCTGCTGCTGGCGGCGGACACTCACAGCGACGATGGTTTTCTGCCCATTGCCTACACCCTTAACACCTCTGATCAACGCGCAGCATTCCAGATTGTGGGCTATGAAAATGTCAGTCGCCTTAACCGGCAGATGAATCAGACCCAGTTGGTCACCATCAGTGGTTTTCTGCTGTTAAGCCTGAGTGCACTGGCCGCCGCACTGTGGATGTTCAGCCGATTTCTGTTCCGGCCGTTGCGCAGAATGATTGCGGACATGCAGCAGATGCGTCACGGACGGCTGGATCTCACCATTGACCCACGGGGCCTGCGCGAATTTTATCTGCTGGCGGATTCCTTTAATGCCATGGCCAGCCAGATCCGACGCCGCACCGAGGACCTGGAACACATGCTGGACCTTGATGACAATGCGATTATCTGCTTTCGCAACGACAGCGAAGCCGCCTACTTCAATCGCAGCGCCATCAAACTGTTCGGCTACAGCGAACAACAACTGGGCCAGCTTGAACTCACCGACCTGTTTGCCGAGGATATTCAGCAGCTGGTACAGCACAGGCAGGCGCCGGGAAAATTACAATGCCAGCTGCATTGCATTACCCGCCAGGCCGATCAGCTGCCCTGCGATGCAGTGATCAGCCAGATGGATGTGAATAATGAAACTGCCTATGCACTGATTATCAAACCGCAGAGCCCGGCCAGCGGCTCTGAGGATAAACTGGCGCAAAACCTGGTGAGCAGCCTGGAACAGAATGGCCAGCGCATGGAAGTCATTGAACAGTCATTGCACAGCCTGCTGGAAATCACCCGGCATAATCCGCAACTGCTCAAGTTGCTCAGCAACGCCCAGAATGATAGCCCGCATCCGGGCAGTGAAGGCAGCAAGCAGCTGCTGCGACAACAGGTGGTGATAACGATGCAGGCAACCCTGGCCTGCTGGGAACACGAACTGCACAAGAGTAAGCTGCAACTGGCGGAAGAAAGCCGTATCTGGCCGGTGTATATCGACAAGTCCACCCCCACCACCCGCACCCTGGATAAGTACCTGCAACTCGACACCTGCCCCAATAATCCGCGCAGTCAGCGGGTGATTGACAGCGCTGAATTTGTGCTACGCCAGCTCGACCATCAACACGGGCACTACCCGCAGACACTGCTAACCGCCCTGCAGAATTTACGCAACACACTGGCCGGCATGCAGTAAACCACAGACCACGGGTAAGCAACTGGTATTACTCCAGCCAACGCAAAGCCGCTTTTATCCAGTACCCATGTCATCTGCCGCAAGCGCTTTTCCGCTTCGTTAAAAGGCATTTTAACGAAATATAACTCATTGATTATCAACACTTTATTCCACATTCCAAATTAACGAAAATGAACGAACAGCAAGCTGGCATCCCGCCTGCACCCTGTTTATGGTGGCCACACTGTGATGACTGCGTCTGCCGCCATCACGGCTGATTATAAAAAATGAGGCACGGGCACGGCTGCGGCTGTGCATTACGCGCCACCAATATGATGAAAGTTCGAGGAGAGTCTGTTATGCGTATTATGCCAAAGGTAATGCGCCCGTTAATGCTGGCCGGTTTTACGGCCACGGTACTCACCGGCTGTTACGAATACAGCGGACAGGTACAGGATGGATACATTAAGGGTGCGAAGGTCTGCCTGGATATCAACAACAATGCCAGCTGCGATGCCGATGAACCATGGGCGATGAGCCACGGCAATCTGGGCAAATACCTGATCAAAACCGCTCACAATTCAAACACCAGCTCGGTGATTGCCCATGTGGGTGCCGATGCCATCGACACCGATGATGACCAGCCGGTAGGCGCTGCCTTTACCCTGGCCGCCCCGGCAGACCACCCGTCGATTATCAACCCGCTCACCACCCTGGTGTATGCCACCATGGCCGCCGAGGGCGTGGATGCCGCTACTGCAGAACAGCAGGTAGCCAGCACTCTGGGTGTCAGCCGCATTCTGGATTACGACTACCAGGCCAGCGGCGATGAACAGGCACACAACATTGCCAGAACCGTGGCCGATCTGCTGGCGTCGGTGCAGCCGTTTATTGATGACTCTGAAACACAGAAAATCGCGCTGAAAGCACTGATTGCGCTGAACAGTGAAATCAGGCATATGCTGGAGGCGGGGCGCGAACTGTCATCCGTGGTGGTAACCAAAGGTGCGATCTATGCGGTTAATCTGGGTGATGAAGACAACCCACGCAATGCCGCCGCCCATGCGGGTGAGGTGGAAGTAATTGCCGGCACCGGCTATCACAATACCCTGTTCGACAGTGCCGACAACAAATGCCAGAACTGCCATAACGACCTGTATGACACCTGGCAGAAGTCGATGCACGCGCAGTCCTGGGTGGATCCGGTTTTCCAGTCCAAGTTCCAGGATTTCCTGCGGGTACATATCAGCAAAATTGGTAGCAGTGGCCCCAGCGGTCAGTACTCGGAACAGAAATTCAGGGGCGTGGCGCAAACCTGTATTCGCTGCCATGCACCGGCCGCCTTCTATTCCGGCGACTTCGATGTACAACTGAGTGTACTGAGCGAAGACCCCACTGCAGACTACGCCAGTGCACGGGACGCCAACGAAGCCAATACTGCACCGGCGTTTGATCCCAACAAGATCGCCAGCGTGGTATCGGTGAGCAAGAATGGCAAGGTATACAAGGCCAGTTACCACATTGGCAACAAGCACAACCGCGAAGGCATTAACTGCGCCTTCTGCCACAGCACCGAAACCGTGCGCATGATGAACACCAACGATGGCGACCAGGGTCAGTACACCCTGGCCAAAAACATGACCGAAGGCCCCATCGGCCCGGTTGTGCGCAGCGCGGGTGACACGCTCTACTATAACGCCGATGCGCAGGACGCGGACATGAACGCCTTCTTCCGTTTATGGGGGCCTGAAAAATATGCCAACCCGGGTGACACACCCAAGGATGCGGCCGAGTTTGATATTGGCAAGGTAGCGGATGGACGTTACACCATGAAGAGTATTCCTCTCGGCAAATACACCGGCGGTCCTTTCTACGGTCCTTACGGCGTCACCGGCCTCAGTAATAGCCGCGATGATGACGACAGTGATCGCGCCGCACAGGTCAACCCGCACTTCGTGGCTGCCGGCGAGCGTCAGCACTTCGGCGATTACGGCAAGGCGCTGTGCCTGAGCTGTCACCAGCGTTCTGCCGGTGCAATTAATCCGGAATCCAACGGGCTGCCCGGCAAGCAGGTGGGTGATGACCAGTTTATGGAACTCTGCTCCACCTGGAATGCCATGAGCGACGGCGTGGGTGATAACTACACCGACTCTGCCTCATCACCCAAGTGCCAGAAATGCCATATGGAGCGGGTAGATAACAAGGTGGTTCTGCACAAGTGGAATGATCCGTCCAGCCTGTTTACCGTGGAAGACGGAGTGACTGAACACTTTGACCCCGAATCCGGCATCGGCCCTGTGGCTGAAGGCTATCTGAATAACCACGCCTTTATGGGTGCTAACAAGAAAGACTTCGGCGACGGCAAAATCCGCAGCGGTTTTGAATCCAGCCTGAATGCCGAACGTAACGGTGACAGCATCCGGGTACAAACCAGCCTGCTGAATAAAACTGCCCACATGTTCCCCGGCGCACATCCAATGCGACGTGTACTGACCCGTGTGGTGGTCACCGATGCCAGTGGCCAGCGTCTGGACTACACCACCGCAAGCGGGGCGACACAGTATGAAAGCATTGTGAACCAGATCGCCACCCTGCCCGGTGAAAGCGTCAAGCCTGGCCATGAAACCGTCTCGGTTGAATATAATGCCAGTCGCGTGATCAGCTTCCCTGGCCAGACAGCCGATCTGGATGGCGGCGAAGTCAGCAGCCAGCGCTTTGACAACAGCACGGTCAGCTGGAAAGCCGCTGACTCAACCGTGGCCAACCTGATGCCGGTACAACAGGCTGATGGTAGCTGGGCGATGCAGGGCACAGCCGGCGTCAACAAGATCGTTGACGACAGCGCACGCAACACCTTCACCCGCATCTACGGTCGTGAAACCGGCAAGAAAGATCCGACCAACAGCGACACCTTTGTGGTACGCCCCGGCTTCGATTCGAATATCGCACGGGACAATCGCCTGCTGCCAAATGAGCGCGAAAGCTACGATATCAGCTTCGATGCCAGTGCGGTAACGGCTTGGCCGGTAACCGTAGACTACCGTGTGTATTACATGAAGAAAGGTGCCAGCGGCAAGTTCCCGGTGGGTGCGGACGGTTTCCTCAACACCTCGCTCGATCCACAGACACTGAAGAAACTGGCCATCTTCGAAGTGTTCAGGGAGAACCTGCAGGTGCATTAAGCAGCCAGAACGCAGGTTTTACTACCAGGCGACAATACAGGGAGTGGATTCACAGGACGTGAAATGAAGACCCTTCACCCGTTGAAGGGTTTTCTTTTTGCCTGGAATAACGTATTTTGCATCAGCATCCAACGGATTGATGCAGAACAACCATCAGCTAACCACTGCAGCAACCCACCTTGCTGTGTACTAGACTTTAACTCCAACTGATAGCAACTCACTTTCTTCATGCGTAAAAAAATACCCGTAAACGGACTTCGCCTCGGCATGTTTATCGACAAGCTGGATGGCAACTGGCTACAGCATCCCTTCTGGAAAAGCGCCTTCAGGCTGGACAATCCGAAGCAGTTAAAAACCCTGCAGGAATCCGCCGTCACCCATGTATGGATTGATACTGACAAGGGTCTCGATGTGGCGAATGAGGCCGGCAATAGTACTGCTCGCGAAACCACTGCAACCCCTTCAGCAACTGTATCGGACAAATCCATCGCCCCTCAACGCAGCATACCCATTGAGAAGGAAATGAGTGCCGCCCGCGAAACCCTGGAAAAAGCACGCCAGGCGACCATGGCCGTGCTGCAGGAAGCGCGCATGGGCAACTCGGTAAGCACCGCAGATGTGGCACCGCTGGTGGAAGAAATTTCCGCCTCGATTGAACGCAATGCCAGTGCCATGCTCACCGTCAGCCGTATGAAAACCAAGGACGACTACACCTACCTGCATTCAGTAGCGGTGTGCGCACTGATGATTGCCCTGGGCAAACAGCTGAACTACCAGGGCAGCCTGCATGCACTGGGCATGGCGGGGCTGTTACACGATGTAGGCAAGATGTCGATTCCCGATGAAATACTCAACAAGCCGGGCAAGCTCACCGACGAGGAGTTCAGGGTGGTGCAGGAGCATCCGCGCAATGGCTGGGAATTATTGAAACGTTCCGATGACATCGACGAGATCTCACTGGATGTGTGCCTGCATCACCA
>JBFFND010000124.1:0-6954 GCA_041563375.1 Gammaproteobacteria bacterium
GACTATCAGGCCTTGCCCTGTAGTTGCAGCAGTATATCCTCATTTTCCAGTGTGGAGGTATCTGAAGTGATCTCTTCGCCGCGGGCTATATTGCGCAATAAACGGCGCATGATTTTACCCGAGCGGGTTTTCGGCAGGTTGTCGGAAAAGCGGATCTGGTCGGGCTTGGCAATCGGGCCAATCTGCTCGCCCACCCAGCTGCGCAGTTCCTGCATCAGGGCTTCATCCACGCCACCGGCAGGCCGTTCGCCCTTGAGTACTACATAGGCAAAGATTGCTTCGCCCTTAACGTCGTGGGGATAGCCGACAATAGCCGCTTCGGCCACCCGTTCATGGGCCACCAGTGCCGATTCCACTTCCATGGTACCGAGGCGGTGACCGGATACATTCAGTACATCGTCAATGCGCCCCATAATCCAGAAGTAACCGTCTTCATCCTTGCGCGCCGAGTCACCGGCCAGGTAGTACCTGCCACCAAACTTCGGCCAGTAGGTGTCTTTATAACGCTGCTCGTCGCCCCAGAGGGTGCGCAGTTGTGAAGGGAAAGGTTTTTTAATCACCAGGTAACCGCCCTGGTGAGGCTGGGTGATACTGTTGCCATCTTCATCTACCACATCGGCATCAATGCCTGGCAGGGCTATGGTGCAGGAGCCAGGCTTGGTGGCAACCACGCCGGGAATCGGCGCGATCATATTGGCGCCGGTTTCGGTTTGCCACCAGGTATCGACAATCGGGCAGCGTTCCTTACCAATGACCTTGTGGTACCAGATCCAGGCTTCCGGGTTGATCGGTTCACCCACGGTACCCAGCAGACGGATCGAGGATAGATCGTAGCTATTGGGAAACTCGTCACCCAGTTTCATCAGTGCGCGTATCGCGGTGGGGGCGGTATAGAAAATGCTGACCTTGTGCTGTTCGCAGATTTTCCAGAAGCGTCCACCATCCGGCACGGTGGGTGCGCCTTCATATATTACAATGGTGCCACCGGCGGCCAGTGGCCCATAGGCGACATAAGTGTGGCCGGTAATCCAGCCGACATCGGCAGTACACCAGAACACATCGTCGTCTTTTAAATCGAATACCCATTTACAGGTGCTGATTGCGCCCAGCAGGTAACCGGCGCTGGAGTGCTGGATGCCCTTGGGCTTGCCGGTAGAACCAGAGGTATAGAGCAGGAACAGCGGGTGCTCAGCGTCCACCCATTCAGGCGCACAGTCGGTGCTCTGGTCAGCTACCGCATCATGCCACCAGATGTCACGGCCTTCGTGCATGGCTATTTCGTGTTCGGTGCGCTGATACACAATGACGTGCTCAATGCTCGGGCAGCCGTGATCCAGTGCCTTGTCGGCGGCAGCTTTGAGCTCAACGATCTTGCCGCCACGGTGGCCACCATCGGCGGTGATCAGCATTTTAGCGCCGGCATCATTAATGCGATCGCGCAGTGATTCCGCAGAGAAACCGCCGAATACCACCGAGTGAACCGCACCAATGCGTGCACAGGCCTGCATCGCAATCACCGCCTCAGCCGTCATCGGCATATAGATCACCACCCGGTCGCCGCGCTGAATATTGTATGCTTTCAGTGCATTGGCAAAGCGGTTGACCTCATCGCTTAACTGCTGATAGCTGATATGGCGGGTGTCGCCCTTTTCACCTTCAAAAATAATCGCGGTCTTATCTGCCCGCTCTGCCAGGTGGCGGTCAATGCAGTTATGGCTGACATTAAGCTGGCCATCGGCAAACCATTTGAAATGGGGGGCGCGGCTGTCGTCCAGGGTTTGCGTAAAGGCTGTGTGCCAGTCCAGCATCTGCCTGGCCTGGTCGGCCCAGAAGCCGGTGTAGTCATCTTCCGCCGCCTGGTGCAGGGCATCGAAGTCCGCCTGTTTGATATTGGCCTGTGCGCTGAACTCAGCAGGCGGGGTAAATTTACGGTTTTCAATCAGTACGGAATCAATATTTTCGGACATGGTCACTCCAGTGTCATTTGCAGTTATGCGCTGCGCGGCAGAATTTTTATTGCCTGAGGATACCGCAGAAAAATCGGCAATAGAAGGCGCGCTGCTTAAAAACCGTGATGACCGCCAGGCTAGTTCAGGATTGTTCCTGGCCGGGCTTGCGTGCCCGTTGTAACTGCCAGTTAGCCAGCGCCCACTGCCAGACATCTTGCAGTGTGGCGCGTTGTAATTCTGCTGGTGGTTGCTGGCCCAGAAAGCGCAGTGCATCCACCAGTCGTGGCACGCTGGCAGTGTGGCCAATACCCTCAGCACCGGTTTGCTTGCTCAGTTTGTCGCCATGGGCATTGCGCAAAATCGGCAGGTGGGCATAGTGCAATGGTGCATAGTCCAGGCACTGCTGCAGATAAACCTGGCGGGGGGTGGAGTCGAGTAGATCTACGCCGCGCACTACATGACTGATGCTTTGCCAGGCATCGTCCACCACCACCGCCAGTTGATAGGCAAACAGGCCATCGCGGCGGCGGATGACAAAATCCCCCAGCTCCTCACTGAGGTGCTGGCAGTAGCTGTCCTGCAATGCGTCCTCAATGCAGATTTCACGTTGGGGCGTTTTAATGCGAATCGCATAGTCATGTGAGTGGCCCGGCCTGAATGACTGTGATCGGCAGGTACCGGGGTAAATGTAACCCAGCGGGCCGGATTTGAGCTTGCCTTCAAGGGCTGCGGCACGCAGCTGTTTGCGGCTGCAGCTGCAGGGGTAGACCAACGACTGCTGTTTGAGTTGATGCAGTGCTGCTTCATAGGCTTCCTTGCGTTGTGTCTGGTAGACCACCGATTCATCCCATTCAAAGCCGTAGGCCTCGAGGCTGCGCAAAATGCTGTCTGCCGCGCCCTTTACATTGCGCAGTTCATCCACATCTTCCATGCGTAGCAGCCACTGGCCCTGTTGTGTTCTGGCTTCCAGGTAACTGGCAACCGCAGCGATCAGCGAGCCCTGGTGCAAGGGCCCGGTGGGCGAGGGGGCAAAACGTCCGCGGTAACTGCCAGGGGAGTTTGTCATAGTGAATCGGGCATTGTGTCAACAATCGCCTGTGCGTGATGCAAAACGGCGAACACAGGGTTAACCTGTGTTCGCCGTTTAATGCGGGCGCGCAGCGCGTGCAGGCTGACGCCGATGATATTGTCTGCGCCGTGCGCGGAATTACTTGCCGCGGGTCTGCTTTTCCTTGATTTCATCCAGGCTCTTGCAGTCAATACACTGGGTCGCCGTGGGGCGAGCTTCAAGACGGCGAATACCGATTTCAACACCGCAGGTTACGCAGTAACCGTAGTCACCGTTATCCAGCTCGTTCAGTGATTCATCAATCTTTTTAATCAGCTTGCGTTCACGGTCACGGGTGCGCAGTTCGATACTGAATTCTTCTTCCTGGGACGCGCGATCCGCCGGGTCGGGAAAATTGGCTGCATCATCTTTCATATGGTGAACAGTGCGATCAACTTCTTCCATCAACTCGCTCTTCCATGCATTAAGAATTGAACGAAAGTGCGCGAGCTGATTGTCGTTCATATATTCTTCGCCTTTCTTTTCTTTGTAAGGCGTGAAACCGTGTAATTGTGCCGTATTATCTGGCATCGAAATCTCCGATCATCTTATCTGTTTTGTGTCGCGAATCGGCCCGCCTGTGCAGATCTGTGCTGCTGATATCAAGGCAAGCGGGTCAATGAAACCCGGTAATTTACCTGTATTTGATCGATTTTGCGAGTAATAAATCAGCCTGCCAGTCTGTCACCCGCTGCATGGGGCTGATGCTGGTCGAACAGGTACTGTTGGTTTGACTCCAAGTTGCTGATAAATCGATGATTATTCAACCCGGCTTTTTATTTCGCCGTGGTGCAGTCGGCTGATAATCTGCTCGCCAGGCTGCACCTGATCCGCATCGGTGATGGCCTTGCCGTCAATGGTCTGGGTGATGCTGTAGCCCCTGGACAGGGTATTCAGCGGACTCACTGCCTGTAATGTGCGGCACAGGTGTGCGAGCTGTTGCTGTTTAGCTTCAAGCTGCTGCTCACTGATATAACGCAGGCGGCTGCTCAGGTCATCCAGCTGGGTTTTCTGGTAGTCGATAAACTGATCCGGGCGGTTACTCAGTAGCCCCTGGGTGGCGTATTTAAGCTGGTGTTTTTTGTCACTGAGCAGGCTGAAAAAGGCACTCTGCAAACTTTCACTGAGGTCATCCAGTTGCTGCGCCTGTTGTGCCAGCTGTGTACGCGGGTGCTGCATGCTAAGCCGGTTCTGTAGCCACTGCGACTGGCTGCCGGCCAGTTTGAGCTGCTGCTGTATCAGGCGAATCAGATTGCGACGGTAGCTGGTGAATCGGTGCAGCCAGGTTTGCTGATCCGGGCTGACCAGCTCGGCAGCAGCAGAGGGTGTGGGTGCGCGCTGGTCGGCGGCAAAATCGGCAATGGTAATATCCACCTCATGGCCCACGCCGCACACAATCGGAATATTGCAGTCGACAATGGCGCGCGCCACCGCTTCTTCGTTAAATGCCCACAGGTCTTCCAGTGAGCCACCACCGCGTACCAGCAACAGTACATCGCAGCGTTGTTGCATCTGTGCCAGTGCCAGTGCGCGGGTAATTTCCGGCACGGCTTTGTCACCCTGTACTGCCACCGGGTAGAGACTCGCCGGAATCGACGGGAATCGTCGTTTTAATACACTTAATACATCGCGTACTGCAGCGCCGGTGGCGGAACTGATAATACCGATGTGTTGCGGTAGCTGCGGAATCTCGCGCTTTTTGTCGCTGTCAAACAGGCCTTCTGCGGCCAGCCGGGCCTTGAGTTCATCGAAGGCCCGTTGCAGTGCGCCGTCACCGGCTTCTTCCATGTGTTCCGCCACCAGCTGGAATTCGCCGCGGGCCTCATACAGTCCAACCCGTGCACGAATCAGCACCTTCTGCCCGTTTTCCGGTTTAAAGCGCACCAGCAGGTTGCGGGATTTGAACATCGCGCAGCGCACCTGTGCTCTTTCGTCTTTCAGGGTGAAATACAGATGGCCGGAGGCGGGTCTTGCGAGGTTGGATATTTCGCCTTCAATCCATAGCAGCGGAAACTGGCTTTCCAGTAAATCGCGGATGGTGCGGTTGAGCTCGGATACGCTGTAAACAGTACGTGCCTGATCTGAATGGTGTGTGCCGGGTGTACGCATGGGGGTGAATGATACGGGGATTAGTTTTTGTGTAAATCAGTTTTTTTCTGCATAAAGGCTTTCAGTTGAGCCAGCGGCAGTGGGCGGCTGAAATAGTAGCCCTGGTAATACTTGCAGCCCTTGCTCTGTAAAAACGCCAGCTGATCTTCATCTTCCACACCTTCCGCGACTGTGTCCAGGCCGAATTCACTGGCAATATTTAAAATGGTTTGTACCAGCAGCGCATCGTGGGGGTCTTTGAGCAAATCAAATACAAATGACTTGTCGATTTTAAGCTCATCCAGCGGCAGCCGCTTGAGGTGGCTTAAGGATGAATAGCCAGTACCAAAATCATCCAGCGACATGCGGATGTCCAGCTTGCGCAAGTCCTCAAATTTGCTGATGGTTTCATTGAGGTTATTGATAATCACACTTTCGGTGACTTCCAGGGTGAGGAAATGGGGTTCCAGTTGATGCAGGCCCAGGGCGCTTTTAATCAGGCCGACAAATTCACTGTGCCTGAACTGGTGCGGGCTGATATTAACCGACAACTGTGGTGGCATACAATTATCCTGCTGCAGCGATAGCATATCGTTGATCGCCTGTTCAAGAATAAACTGCCCCAGCTCATTGATCAGCCCGGTTTCCTCGGCAATTTCAATAAAGGTTTCCGGATTCACAAAGCCGTGCTCAGGGTGCATCCAGCGGGCCAGTGCTTCAACACCAATGACCTGGTTCTGCTGATCAAGTTGTGGCTGGTAATGCACGCTGAGCTGTTTGCTTTTTACCGCAGTGCGTAAATCTTTTTCCAGTGACAGACGTTTTAATACGGTTTCATGCATTTCCGATAAATAGAAGGCAATTTTGTTGCGGCCGGATTCCTTGGCACTGTACATGGCGGTGTCCGCATGCTTGATAATGTCTTCCACCGAATCATCGGAAATCGGGAAGATGGTGATACCGATGCTGCAGGTAATGTGTATTTCCTGGTGATTTAAAGTGAATGGTTGCTGAAACGTCCGATTGATACTTTGTGCAATACGTTTGGCATTAAAGCTGGCTTCATCCTGTTCTTTACCGATGTGTTTTA
The DNA here is from genome assembly GCA_041563375.1 of Gammaproteobacteria bacterium. Classification (GTDB taxonomy): domain Bacteria; phylum Pseudomonadota; class Gammaproteobacteria; order SZUA-229; family SZUA-229; genus SZUA-229. The sequence continues at coordinate 6,236 of JBFFND010000124.1, forward strand.
GCAGTACCACATATTCGTCACCACCGAAGCGTGCTGCAGTATCAATTTCCCTAATGCAGTGTTTGATGCGTGCGGCGGTGTCGATCAGTAATAAATCACCGGTGTTGTGCCCCAGTGAATCATTAATACTTTTGAAGCGATCCAGATCAATAAACAGAATGGCGTTGTAGTCTTCATTGCGCTGGCTGGTTATTATCGACTGCTCAAGCCGATCCAGTAGCAGTTGACGATTGGGTAGTTTGGTGAGTGAATCGTAATAGGCGCGAAAGCGGATTTCTTCTTCGGCTTTTTTACGTTCACTAATATCCCGCACCACTGCATGCACCAGCTGTTCTTCTCTGGATGGAATGACCGTAAGAATGACTTCGGCCGGAAAGGTGTCGCCGTTTTTACGCCGGTGTCGCCATTCAAAACAATGACTGCCATCCTGTAGTGCTTTCTGTACCATAAGGTCAGCCTTAATCGACGAGCGTTCGCCGTCCGGCTGAAACTCCGGTGAAATACTGGAAGGGGAGTATGTCGCGGTGGCTTTTGACCAGATTGTGATAAAGTCGTCCACAGGCGCCCAGCGGAAGCTGCCATTAAACTCGGTTTCGGAGGACGACAGACGATATGTGGAGCTGGAGAATCCGCCGGAACTGGCTGTGGATTTTCTCGAATCCGCTGATCAGGAATTTGTCAAGCCGTCGCCTATTTGGGTAGATAACAGTCCGATCACC
>JBFFND010000125.1:0-6928 GCA_041563375.1 Gammaproteobacteria bacterium
GAGAACCGGTGGGTCCGCCCTGGCCTGACCCATCCGACAGAAACTTACATGCAGATTATTTGTCTTTATGCGGGTGCATAATAGACGGATATTATTTCTGGTTTATTCGCGTTTAGTGCTCACCCTTGGTGCGCAACAAGCCCGCCAGTCTGTTACCCTGTTTTTGCGGGCCACCACGGGGGAAGATTTTGTGCAGGTAGTGGTTGCTGCCTTTTTCCTTGCCCCAGAGTTCGCGAAAATGTTTGATCATGTCTCTTACCGTGGCCTGTTTGGCATTTTTTGCGTACCAGTCACGTTGAAAACGAATGATTTCCCAGTGTTCACTTCTGAGCTCCAGCCCTTCCTGCTTTGCCTGCTCGCGCGCGAAGGCTTCGCTCCAGTCGTCCGGATTGACCAGGTAACCTTCACTGTCGGTAAGAATTTTTTCGCCATTGATCATGATGCTGCGTGTCGCCATGCCGGGGTACGCAGTGCTGCCACTCAGGCTACCGACTGAACCTTCTGAGCCCGCGCCGGTTTCAGTGAGACTCCACAGGCCGATATCAATTTCACCATCCAGCCGACCCTGATAGCGCTCCACGCCCGCCACCATAATTTTGCCGCTGCTGACGGGCATGTCAAAACATGCTTTACCTGCGCGGTCGGTTGGCACGGGCCCTACCCGCTCACCGTTTTCATCCAGAATCAACTCAACCGGGGTACGCTTTAGTGGTTGATTGGTGAATTTCATTGTGACATTAACGCAAAGCATGTCTTATTCCTCTGCTGACTGTTGCGAAATATACTGATCAAAGAACACCCGTACCAGATTGGAGCGTGTCAACATACCCACCACCCGTTGTGTCTCATCGCAGACCACCAGTCGTTTGATGCGGTGCTGTTTCATCAGCTCAAGCGCCTGGTGCAGGCTGGCCTGATCCGACAGTGTAATCACATCGCGCACCATCAGCTCAGCCACAGTGCCTTCCGCCTCACGCACCTGAACGGCCGGGTGGAACATGTTTTCAAGGGTCTGCCACAGATGATGGCCAGGGTGATGCGCAGGCACCCCCAGTGCACGTAGAAAATCCGCTTCGGTAATGATGCCCAGCAGTTTATTCGATTCGTCCACCACTGGCAGGCCACTGATACGGTGCTTGACCAGCAGGTGTGCCGCTTCACTCAGTGAACAGCCTGGCGCGACACTGATTACCGGGCTGGTCATCAGGCTGGCCACCTGTCGATCCTGGGTCTTACGCATACGCGCATGTTTCATCGCCAGTGTTTGCACCTGCAACAGATCATCCACTGACACATCCATATAGGTGCCCATTTCCTGCAGTGCCCTGGCGAAGTCTTCCCGCTGTAACTGCGGCGTTGTTTGTGTGCGCTCGGTGTCCAGCTTATCTTGCATCATGATCACTCCTGCCCACATTATTTTTCTGTAGAGGCTTCGCGATTTAACTCGCTGCGGACCCAGCAACTTTCATTCTGGAAGACTTCATTGCTGGCCCAGCAGGCAAAGTCCTCAAAACTGGCTGTGCCGGTTTTACGACGGTTGGCACCGGCGACAATCTTGTAAATCAGCAGATCCGACGCACGTCGCATCGGGACGGGCATATCAATAATCTGTCGTATCTGCCAGTCGCGCCCATACTGACCATTACTGTAATAGCTACCCAGTTTGAGCTGCTGAGGTTTAAGCGCCACCTGGCCCTGTTTCTGTTGTGCCAGCTCTACAATATCCGCCAGCTCCTGACCATTGATATCCACCGTGCTGCTCATGGCATTCAGCGCATGTTCCAGCTGTTGCTGTGTAATCGGCTGTTGCCTGTCAGCATCGGGACTTTGCGACGATTTAACCCTGGAGGGTGCCCATGCGGCGGGGTAACGACGCCAGTGAAAGACATAGTTAAAACCAATGGCAATGACCAGCATCACCACCGCATTGAGTAACACCGGCGTCAGCACATATTGAAAACCCAGTGCCTGAATACTTTCACCTCCGATGACCGCAGTGAGCGCGGTTGCACCACCGGGGGGATGAATACAACGCAGGTAGTGCATCACCGCAATCGACATCGCCACCGCCACTGCCGCGGCCAGCACCTGTGATGGCACCAGCATTACACAGCCTACACCAATAACAGCCGAGACGCCGTGGCCACCCAGCAGGGGCCAGGGCTGTGACAGGGGGCCATGGGGCACGGCAAACAGCAACACCGCCGTGGCCCCCATGGAGGCGACGACCAGCACCGCATCCTGGGCACCCAGCATCTGCTGGCTGATCAGGGTGATCGCCAGGATACTCAACAGGCCGCCGAGGCCGGATAACAGCTTTTCCAGGTGCCCGGTCTGGTTTGCACCCAGCCCGATAAAGCGCCTGAAGTCCTGCATATTCAATTTCTGTAGCTTCATAATATGCACAATATATGCATATTTATGTATAAGACAAACGATTTATATTGGACATTAATATCGAAATATCCGATATTAAACACTATGGATATGGATCAGGTAAAAACCTTTCTCGCGGTGGTGGCGCATGGCAGCTTTCTTGAAGCCGCCAGCCAGCTGCATGTGACCCAGTCGACGGTGAGCAGTCGCATTCAGGCACTGGAAAACTTTCTGCAGGCGCGACTGTTTGTGCGCAACCGTTCCGGCGCCAGCCTCACCACGGCCGGGCGACGCTTTGTGCAACACGCCAAGTCGATGCTGCTGGCACTGGACCAGGCACGCCATGAAGTCGGCCTGCCCAGTCGCTACAGCGCCACCATTAACATCGGCGCACGGATTGCATTGTGGGAGATCTTGCTGCCGCGCTGGGTGGGCAAGATGCGCCGTAACTCGCCGGATATTTCAATTTCGAGCGAGATCGGTTTTGAGGAAGACTTAATGAGCCGGGTGATTCAGGGCTCAATGGATGTGGCATTGATGTACACGCCGCAGCATAGCCCCGGCACCCAGGTGGAGCACCTGTTTGATGAAACGCTGGTGCTGCTGACCACCGAACCACAGCGCCCCTGGCCGGATGATGACTATATCTATGTCGACTGGGGCCCGGCATTCCATGCACAGCACACCAGCTATTATCCGGATATGGAACGCACTGCACAGGTAGTGAATATTGGCTGGCTGGGTATCCAGATTATTGTCAGTAATGGCGGTTCCTGCTTTGTACCGCTGAGGATGGCCGAGCCATTGATCAACGCCGGCAAGCTGTTCCATATGCCCGACAGCCCGCAGTTCACATTGCCGACTTATATGGTCTACCCGTTACACAGTGATTCGGCCGTTTTGCAGCAGGTACTGCACAGCCTGCGTGATGAAGCCCGTGTTGAGCAGGCCAAGGTGCAGCAGATTGATCAGATTTTACGCGGTCAGTAAGCCGCGAAGACCGCCGGCCTGGCATCCACCTGTTCAGCCGAATGCGCTTCAGGCGATGGACCCAGCGACAGGTAGGTGGTGGTGCTGCAATCCACGCTCATCTGGCTGAGAATTTTTTTATTCAGTTCAACATAAGCCGGGTGACTGGCACAGGAGTCGACCACTTTCTGGTGACTTAACTGAAGGTAGAGACTGAATCCGGACGAACCGTTACTTTTTAATGTCCTGCCTGCTACAACTTTACGCACACCCGGAATACGCAGCAGTGCCTGTGCCTCCTGCATAAGCAACTGCTCTACCTGTGCCTGGCTCTGCGATGTCAGCTTGTATACGGTTACCTGCTCTATCGGTTTCCATAATGCACACTGTATCAGAATCTCTGCTGCACGACCGGCCGCACCGATCATGCGCATCAGTCTTTCCGCTTCATCCGCAACGGACTCACGCACCCCATGCATTAAACTTGAGTAGGCGTTCATATCCTTGCTTCTGGAGTTGTCCAGCACCTTGCTCGATGCCGTATCTGCCAGACTGGTATGGAAGTTTATTTTTGCGACACCACCGGCAATCAGTCGGTGGAACTGGTCTTCTACCAGACCACTGCCGCCATGAATCACCAGCGGTATATGCAGTGCCTCGTTTATATTTTTAAGCCGTGTCCAGTCTATCTTTGGCTTGCTCTTTGATCGGCCATGAATATTACCGACAGAAACCGCAAGAAAATCCACTCTGGTCTTTTCCACATAAGCCCTGGCTTCCGCCACATTGGTAAAACTGATTTCATCCAGATGACTGTTTGCATCCTCACTCTCACAGCCCGGCACATGCCCCAGCTCGCCTTCGACAGGAATTCCGCAGCCATGGGCCATTTCCACCAGCTGTTGTGTTTGCAATATATTCACATCCAGTGGCTTGTCAGAAAGGTCCAGCATGACCCCGTTACAACCACGATTGATTGCATGCACAGCAGATTCAATGCTTTCACCGTGATCATAATGAATTGCAACCGGAACATTACTGTTACGCGCTGCCTCTTCCACCGCGGCTATAAAATAATCAAACTCGAAGTAATCGGTGTGGTATTCCGCCAGGCTGAGGATAACCGGAGAGCGGGATTTCTCAGCCGCGGTTAAAACCCCCTGCAAGAAGTTAAGACTGACCAGATGAAATGAACCAACAGCATACTTATTCTTGTATGCATGCTGCAGCATGTCTCTCATATCGACCAATGGCATTGTCTTACTCCTTTATAGGAAACAGCTTACAGCAAGAATCGTCGGTTGCTGGTTACAACAAGTTTCGAACGATCAAGCATCTGTCGTACATTACAGCTAAGCTCAGCTGTCTGATCATAATCATTGCTGGCTTCGTAATCGCTAAACAGTTTTCGCAGCGCTGTTTGTTTGTCACAGAAGAACCTGTCTTCACCCAGCTCTTCATAGAGACCACTCTGCTTGAACAAGTTAAGCACCTGATGCTTGAGCCCGCTGAACATCAGGCTTACACCCAGCTTGTTGAGGCGCGCGTTGACCTCCCTGACCTTTTCTTCACCAGAAGCATCCATATCATTGATGCCGCTACCTATAACCACGATGGCCCTGGCGCGGGGGAATCGATGCTGTGCCTCGAGAATAATATCTTCAAAATAACTCACATTGGTAAAGGTTAATGAACCGTCGAAACGAACAGGTACAAAACGCTCACTCATTGGTTGCAGGTTATGTGCCTCTATACCGCCCAAAGTTCCATCAGACTTACGGCTGACAATTTCCGAACGTGGCTTCATGGTTCTGATCAGATAGTGCAACACGGTAAGGCAGACACCTAGCAGAATGCCATTGGCGATAGAGGGCGCCATAATAAGGGTGGCCACAAAGGTAATAACACCAATTGAGGCCCCCACCCGGTCCACTGTCCAGGCCTGCAGGAGTGGCTTTATGCGAATAAGGCTGAACACCGCGACCATAACGATTACCGCCAGCACGGCCTGCGGCAAGTGATATAAATATGGCGTGAAGAACAACAGTACAAGCATCACACCCAGCGCACTGACAATGGCAAAAAGACCGGTTTTAGCGCCACTTTTTGCTGCCACAGCAGATCGTGAAAATGAACCACTGACGGTAAAGGAACCAAAAAAGCTGCCCACTATGTTCGCCAGACCCTGACCCACCAGTTCTTTACTGGCATCAATTTTTTCCCCAGTCTGGCTGGCGATGGCTTTTGAAATTGAAGTCGCTTCCATAAAACCAATCAATGCCATTACCACCGCAGCAGGAAACAGTGACAGTACCAGGTCCCACTGGATGGTTGGCATATTAAGGCTAGGCAAGCCCTGAGGGATATTGCCGACCACATCACCACCCGATGACAGTACAATCCTGTTGTCGTCTACACCGGTAAATCGCCAGGTGATTTCATCACCGGTAACCTTTCCGGCCGGTTCATCGAGCGTACCTACCTGACGCTGCTCGCCAGCTTCGTTTATATGGAATTTAATGGCATGTAATTCCAGTGTTTTCTGGATATTTTCTGTCTTCAATAAATCAAGCTGATGCTCCATTACCGATATTTCTGCCAGCAGGTTCGCTGCCTGCTGTATATTTTCCAGCCCGCCTGCCTCTTTCAGCTCTGTAACGGTTCGTTTTTTATTGGCGATTTCAGTAATCAACTCATCAGTTCGAGTATTAACAACAATGTAGTCACTCAGAAGGTGAGATGACTTCTCACTTTTTATTTCTGACAGCTCAACCGATACTTTATTTTCATAGCCGGTTACCGCACTCACTACAATTGACACCAGTACAACGATCAATATACCGGGAAGAACAGGCGATATGCGTCGAATTGCATAAATAGCCACCAGTGCAGAAATCGAAAACAGCAGGGTATAGACATGCAGATCGGGAATCTGTTCAACAACACGCCACAGATCAGCCAGGTAGTTTTCTGAACGCGGGAATGGTACGCCGATTATTTTGTTTAACTGGGACAGGCCAATAATCAACGCAGCTGCATTGGTAAAGCCAACCACAACCGGACTCGATAACAGATTTACGATTGAGCCCAGCCTGAACACACCGAGCACCAGGCGAAGTACGCCCACCATCATTGCCAGCATAATTGACAGCTCAATAAAACTTGCACTACCGGGGGAGGCAAATGGAATCAACGCCGCAGCCGACATCAGTGACAACATGGCCACAGGCCCTGTATGTAACTGGCTTGACGAGCCCCATAGCGAGGCAATAATCACTGGAATAAAAGACGCATAAAGACCATATACCACCGGCAGACCTGCCAGCTGAGCATAGGCCATACTTTGTGGAACAAGTATCAACGCAACAGTAATACCGGCTGCCAGGTCAGCTCTCAGCTTATCGCCCGTGATTGGAAACCACTTTAGAAATGGCAGAAGACTTAACATTTTACTATGTATGACTGTCATCTCATCCCTCACTTCAATGGCGAATCAAATTTTTCCGGACTCATAACCGTTACATCAGATACATACAGTGTCAGATGGTATCCCTTATTCATAAGCGCCTCGATATCCGATAGC
>JBFFND010000126.1:0-6899 GCA_041563375.1 Gammaproteobacteria bacterium
GGTTAACCCCCGTAAGTTAACCCCTGTAAATTAACTCAGTAACGATCAATCACCTGGATCTTCACACTCACTCCATCTTCCACATCATCATTCGGATGATTGATAACCATTTCACCCTGTTCCACACCCTCAATAATCTGTGCGGTTAACCCATTACGTTGCCCGACCTCTACGCTTTGGCGATGGGCCTGGTTATCTTTTACCACGAAAACCGCCCAGCCATTGTTATAACGGAACAGGCTGCTGGCAGGCACCTGCAATACATCATCCTCATGCCAGAGGATAAAGCGTGCTTCAACACGGTAACCATCGCCCAGGCTTTGCAGTTGTTCTGGCGGTGAGGTGAAGTCTGAAATAACCAGCACCCGCTGTTCTTCTACGCCCAGTGCAGATGTTTTGGTAAAGCCAACCGGTTCGACATTACGTACTGTGCCTTCTAACGGTTGTTTACCCCCCCAGCGCTCGAACAGAACGTCCATGCCGGGCTTTATTTTAACCGCATCGGCGGACAGAACATCCACTTCAACTTCCAGCACAGTCGGATCGCCCACTTCCATTAACGGCTCACCGGTGGTAACCGGGCCAGCACACTTATGATCGACTTTTAGAATTCTGCCGGTAATGGGTGAACGTACTTTAATGCGTTCCGCGTCCTGTGGTGTGTCGCCGGTTTTATAATCAATCACACTCTTCGCGGCGTTCAGCTCATAACGGGCAACTTCCACATTAAAATCGGCAGAGCGTTGATTGGCGGCGGCGGTATTGTCTGCAGCGACGGCCTTGTCATAGGCGTCCCTTGAAATAAGGTTCCTTTCCATTAACGGTTGCAGACGTTTCAGTTCGTTTCTGGCCAGCTGGGCCGTGGCAGCAGCGGCACGCGCCCGTTCTTCTGCAGCACGCAGCGCTGATTTTGCGGCCTCGACTTTTGCAGTGGCCTGGGCAAGGCTACGCGCATCGAGAATTTGTGAATCCAGCGGCGTGATGCTCAGTAAAACCTGGTCCTGTTCCACCGCATCACCGACGTTCAGGTTCACGCGACAGGTGACACCGCTGACAGGTGCCGCGATCACATAACGATCGATCACCCGTGTGCGACCCTCCTCTTCTATGGTCACCGTGAGTGGTGCGCGTTTTACTTCTTTTACTTCAACCATGACCGGTTGTGGCCAGAACCCCCAGACCAGTAACAATGCAAGTGTTACCGCGACAACACTAATGACAGGGTGATTTCGCAACAGTGTAAACATCATTTATTCCCTGGTTTTGAGTACAGCAACCATATCAAGCTGGGCGATATTGCGCCAGATCATTATGGCTGACAGGATGGATGAAACAATCACCACCAGCGCAGCAAATGCATACACATTTGGCGCCAGCACCATTTCGATACGATAAAGGTCAGAGCCGAATGCATGGGCAAGGTAGGCACACAGGCCGTAACCGAAAACAAAACCCACGGGAATGGCGAGCAAAGTCAGCAGTGCCTGTTCTCCCAGTAGTATGTAGGCCACCTCACCGCGATGAAAGCCCAGCACACGCAAACTGGCCAGTTCACGATTACGTTCCGACAGTGCAATGCGCATGCTGTTATAGATCACCCCGAAGGCGATTACGCCACCGAGCAGGGTGGTAATAAAGGTAAAAAACAGCACGGTTTCAGCCAGGGTTTCATAGAATGCCCGGATAGCAGATTTCTGTTCAACCACGCCAGCGACGCGCGGCATGTTCTTCAGCTCGGTGTAAATATTTTTCAGGTAATGCGGGTCGACATTTATCCAGGCACCGGAAATGGCATCACCTTCCTTGAGCAACCGGTTCAGTGCCTCACGTTGCATATAGGCATTCACCCCCAGGTACTCCCTGGCCAGGCCCGCCACCGGCACCTGCACCACCGAGCGGTTGCCTTCAAGTATTTCAATGGTGAGCATGTCGCCGGGTTTAATGTGCAGCAGCTCTGCCAGGTAGTCGGTGAGGATGACGCCCTGTTGCGGCAACGCTATGCGTTGCAGCTTAGTATCCAGCAGGCGCATTAACTGACCATCGGGCTGTATGCCCTTGACCGAGGTGCGATAGCTGCGATGCTCGAACTGTAACCTTGCCGGAACTTCACGAAAGGCTTCCGCGTGTTGTACCCCCTGCAAACTTTGCAACGAGTAAAGTGATCGCTCTGAAGTCGGCTCGGTATAAATCGCGGTGAGGTCACTGGTATGGCTCATACCAAACTGCACACCGATCATGCGATCGATGGCGCCTTCCTGGAACCCGCCCAGCATCATGGTACCACTGGCCATGCTGATACCCAGTATGGTGAGTATCGACTTCAGGGGGTGGCGCTCAATATGCCGCAATATCATGCGCGTGGGTTGTGAAAACCAGCGTTGCAGGCCAAGTCGTTCCACCAGGGTTGAATGATACATTACCGGTGGTTCCGGCCGCATGCCCTGGGCCGGTGGCAGGCGCGCTGCGGTGGAAACCGCATACAGGGTACCCAGTATGGCCACCGTCATACTGATCAGCGAGGCTGCCAGCACCACCTGCGGGTTGAGTACATAATTCATATAAGGCAGGCTGTAGAAATCCATATAGATATTACTCATGCCCTTGCCCATCCAGATACCCACACCGGTACCGATAATCACCCCCAGGGTGACAATCATGAGTATTAACTTGGTGTAATGCACACCCACTGCGAAGTTGCTGTAACCAAACGCCTTGAGCCCGGCGATCTGTTCACGCTGTAAACTGATGAGTCGGCTGGTAACTACATTGAGCAGGAAGGCCGCCACGCCGAAAAAAATAATCGGGAAAATCGTGGCGATGGTTTTCTGCTGTTTCAATTCCTCGGAGATAAAACGATTGGAGAGCTGGTCTTCCCGTGCATAGGCACCGACGCCGCCGTAGGGTTTAAGGATTTCATCCAGGCGATCGATCACGTCCTGCTCGTTCGCACCCCGGCTCAGGGTTAAACTAACATTATTAAAAGCGCCATCCATATCGTAGGCAGTCGCCAGTGGTTTACGTGCAATCCATAACACACCATAGCGTTTATAATCTGGAAACATGGCACCGGGTGCAATCTGGTAGATATATTCCGGTGACAGTGCGTGGCCTACCACGGTCAGTTGTTTGCGGCGGCCGTTGATGGTTGCATGCAGCTTGTCACCCGGTTGCAGATTATGCGCATTGGCAAATTCTTCACTCAGCAACACTTCATTATCGCGTCCCGGTTCGAACAGACGTCCGTTGCGTAAATAGGGCTGGTTCAGTAAACCGGCACTGTTATCCGGCAATGACAACAGGTGCCCACTCACAGGGTCATCGAAACCTTCCACATCCAGGTTCACATAGGCAACCACTCGTGACTCAACTTTATCAACACCGGGTATTTCCTCGATGCGTTTTACCACCGCCAGTGGCGCTCGCTTGAGTGAGGCGAATACGTGGGCAAAGTGATTGGAACGGTAATAGTTTTCGCGGGTTTCATACAGCGAATCGAGGGTGCTCATTGACATAATAAAAATGGCCACCCCGCCGACAATCACCATGGCAATTGCCAGCGCCTGCATGCGCATGCCCCACAGTTCTCGCCAGAGTTTTATGTCGATGGCTTTCATGATGTGATTACCAGCTCAACTCGCGGGGATCCAGCCGGGTCTCGTTCACCTTTGTTTCGGTAATACGACCATCTGCCAGGTAAATCACACGATTGGCCATTTGCGCAATGCCGGCGTTGTGGGTTATTACCGCGGTGGTGGTACCCATCTCCCGGTTAACACGCTGCAGTGCTTCCAGCACCACGATGCCGGTTTTCGAATCAAGCGCACCGGTGGGTTCATCGCATAACAGCACATCCGGCTGCTTGGCAATGGCACGGGCAATCGCCACACGCTGTTGCTCACCACCGGACAGTTGTGCCGGGAAATGATCCAGGCGCTCACCCAGACCGACCAGGTTTAATGCATCTTCCGGCGACATGGGTGTTTTAGCGATTTCGGTCACCACCGCGACGTTTTCACGTGCGGTCAAGCTGGGTATGAGGTTGTAGAACTGGAAAACAAAACCGACATGGTAACGGCGGTATTCGGTGAGTTCGCTTTCCGTGGCGCGGGTAAGATCACGATCACCGTAAAGCACATGACCGCCCGTGGGGGTATCCAGCCCACCAAGAATGTTCAACAGCGTGGATTTACCACTGCCGGAGGCCCCCAGCAGCACCGTGAACTCGCCACTGTACAGGTCCAGGTCAACACCGCGCAGGGCATGCACCTGCACTTCACCCATCTGGTATATTTTAGTGACATCATGCACATGAAACACCACACCTTCCTGTAGTGGCTCATGAGAAATAGTTTTTTCAGTAGACATGCAGCAACTCCAGAGCTAAAGAGAGTATAAAGATCCATTCTGGATATAGTCAAACAGTGCCATCCCGCTCTCCATCTTTCGCCTTCTGCTTCCAGACAATTTATTCACGACATATCAACCTGGAACAACAAAATCCGCAGCCAGTAAATCGACTGGATGTTTGCATGTGGATGATATCCTTGCAGTGGCTTAAGGCGTGGTTTGAGCCGAATAAGACACTCTATCCGGCTCACCATACTCAGTGCCCGGGTTATTCTGGCTCGGCCACGATGTGCTTGATTCCCTTCTCGGTGACAGCTTCCACCGTGAAGCGGTATCCAGCGAAAATTATTGACTCACCCGGCCTGGGAAGATGATGCAATTCTGTCATCAGCAAACCGCCGATCGTGTAGAAATGAGAGTGTGGCACCGCAATCCCCAGTTCTTCAAAGAGGTCAGAGAGCAGCATTCTGCCATCGATACGGTACCGCCCATTACCAATATCTTCGATAACCGCCTGGTAATGGGGCTCGTGTGCCTCGAAGTTGTATCCCAGGTTAACCACTTCGCCGAGCACCTGCTCAAGAAGATCTTCCAGTGTCACCATGCCAATAGCTGAACTGAACTCGTCAACAACAATCGCCATGTGGTCATCACGTTGCTGCAGTTCGGCAAGCAATTCATCCAGCGGCTGGTTCTCGACCACGTAGAGTGCCGGCTTTATCAATTCCTTAAGTGAATGTTCTGGCAGCTCCGGGTCCATCAGGTCCCAGATATCCAGTGCCAGTACACCGAGAATCTGGCCGGGTTCGTCTTCATACACCGGCAAGCGGAAATAACCGTGCTGGCGTGCTATGCTAATCGCCTCGTTGATGCCCTGGCGATGGCTCAGCATGGTCACCTCGGCAATTGGAAGCATTACCTCGCCCACCGTTTTTTCTGCGAACTTCACTGCGCGCAGTAACCTGTCACGATCGAACACATCCACATTAGCTGCCTGCTCAGCACTTTCGAGCATCATGCGTACCTGGTCACGTGTCATAAAAGGACTCTGGTGTGATGCCTTAACCCCGGCCAGCCGCACGGCTAACCGTGCCAGCCTGGAAAAAATCCAGACCACCGGATAGAACAGCAACGAAAAAAATTGCAATGGCGCGATAATTCGAGGCGCCAGCTGGTCCGCTTTCTGCTGGTATACGCTCTTGGGAACCACCTCGCCGAAGATCAGAAACAGTGGTGTATAAAACAGAAAAGCAACAATGTCGCCATAAGGCCCAAACCATTCGATCATGAGCAGAGTACCGAGTGTAGTCAGTGTAACCAGGGAGACGTTGGTCCCCACCAGCGTAGTACCGAGTAACACCTCAGGATGGCGAAACATTCGCAACACATGCTGCGCGCCCTTGTGGCCGTTTGCCGCCAGGTGACGCAGTTTCAACTTGTCAGCATTGACCAGCGCAATTTCGGAGCCAGAGAAGAAGCCCTGCAGTAACAACAACGCGATCATTGCCAGGATGATTAACAGTGTCTCAATCATTGCTATCTCCCTCGTGCAGATTAGTTTTATCGTTATGCTGCGCCGCATCACCCGCTTCAGGAGATTTTTTTACACGGTAATTCTCAGGCATGGCGCGCAAGGTAACGATACGGTGGCCCTCGGTCGATACTACCTGCAGGCGCACGCCCTCGACCACCACCTCATCCCCGGTAAGCGGTGGTCTGTCAAGGTGACGCAAAACAACACCACTGATCGTCGTCATGCGAGGGTCTTCAATACCGAAATTGGTGATTGCGTTGAAGTCGCCCAGCTTCATTCCACCATCGACCTCAAACACCCCATCCTCCGGTTCACTGAACAGCTCACGTAATGGTTCCTCGCCACTGGCATGGCCGAAAATGAAGTTGACCAGCCCCTTGAGTGTCACAAGCCCGTCCACTCCACCGAACTCATTCAGCACTATTGCTGCATGGGACTTGTGCTGCAGGAAAAACTCGAACAACTCATCGACCTTCTTGGTGGGTGCTACCATCGTCACCGGATGCAGCAGTTGTTCCGTCTGCATGCTGGATAAATCCACCCCTTCCAGTGCAAGGTGCATCACATCCTCCGCATGGATCATTCCCACCAGGCTATCACGGTGCTCATGATAAACAGGGATACGACGGTGGCGCAATCGTCTCACCTGCTCGGCTATCTCCGGTACACTGAGTGCAGAACTGATAAAAGCGACACGAGTACGGGGGATCATTATCTCGACCACTTCAGTCGTGCCTGCCGCCAGAAGGTTATCAATAAGGATACGTTCGGTCGCGTTCAACTCGCCGTGTTCCACGACCTCTTCCACCATAGTGCGAAACTCATCGAGGTGAAGAATATTTTCCGGCGTCTTCTCCGGACCGACCAGCAGGGTGGTGATTCGTTCTGACAGCAGGCGCACGACCCAGCGAAACGGCGCGACCAGTTTGACCCACCAGGACATGGGTCTTGCGATGATACGGGTACTGATTGCAACCGGGTTCGTCACGGCGATGGTCTTGGGGGTAACCTCACCGAA
>JBFFND010000127.1:0-6887 GCA_041563375.1 Gammaproteobacteria bacterium
AAGGCCACTGCGGAACAGGCGCTGGCCTTTGCCTGCGCACTGGCGGCGAATAAATGCACACAAACCGGTTTTAGCGATTTAACCATTCCACAGATTAACTAGAGGAGTACACAATGTTCGAACAGCTTTGCCATATTGATGACGTCACCGACCCGGGAGCCAGGGGCTTCAGCATAAAACAGGGCCGCAAGGAACGCCTGGTATTCGTGGTGAAAAAAGACGGTGAGCTCTACGCCTATGAAAATGAATGTCCCCACGCCGGCATTAACCTGGAATGGCAGGAAGATGATTTTCTCGATATGGACAAGAACCACATCCAGTGCTCGGTACATGGCGCGCTGTTCAAGATTGAAAACGGCGACTGCCTGGGCGGCCCCTGCAACGGTGAAGGCCTGACCCCGGCAAAGATTGAGCTGGATGACAACGGCAATATCCTGCTGCATCCCTGAACCATGCCCCGACTGACCAGCCGCACATGATCCATCACCTGACCCGGCTATTTCCCCTCTGGGCGCTGCTCGCCTGTGCGCTGGCCTGGTTCTTTCCACAGTGGTTTCGCGACTACCAGCCGGGCATTATGCCGCTGCTGGCACTGATTATGTTCTGCATGGGGCTGGGGCTGCGCCTCGATGACTTTCGCCGCGTATTCAACTCACCACGGCTAATTGCGCTGGGCCTGATACTGCAATACAGCATTATGCCGGCGGCGGCGTTTTTTATTGCCCGCCTGCTGCAGCTCGACCCGGTGCTGACCGCGGGCATGATCCTGCTCGGTGCCAGCCCCGGCGGCACCGCCTCCAATCTGGTGTGTTATTTAGCTAGGGCACCTCTGAACAATGCTGATATGTCTCTGCGAGACCTGAAGCGTGCAGCTACAAGGCGTGCTTCGCAGTGAATGGCCAGGTCCTTCACAAGAAGCACAACACCGTAGATGTGCGCTTCAGGGCTCGCCCTTCGGGGCTTACAGGTGTGCCCGCACTCTGCGTTAGCGTTTTTCATCAGGCTTTAGCCTGCTTTCAAAACACTGCCTTGATTGCGAACACACCTGTAAGCCAGAGATATGTCATCATTATTCAGAGGTGCCCTGGGCAATGTCGCGCTGTCGATCAGCCTCACCAGCCTGTCGACCCTGCTGGCGGTATTTCTCACCCCGCTGCTGAGCTGGGCCTATATGGATGCCAGCATTGATGTGCCGGCACTGGCCATGCTGCGCAGCATTCTACTGCTGGTGATCCTGCCGGTGGCCGCCGGCCTGCTACTGAACCACCTGCTGCATAAACTGATTAAGCCGCTATCGACGCTGTTTCCGTTGATTGCGGTGGTCGCGATTGTGATGATTATTGCGATCGTGCTATCCCTCAACCACGGCCGACTGGCTGAACTGAGCCTGCTGCTGATGCTGGCGGTGATACTGCACAATGCAATAGGCCTGGGCGGCGGCTACCTGGCGGGCTGGCTGTTTGGCTACAGTCGGCGCGACTGCAAAACCCTGGCGATTGAAACCGGTATGCAGAACTCGGGGCTGGCCGCGGCCCTGGCCCTGAAATACTTTGCCCCCAGCGCTGCCCTGCCCGGCGCACTGTTCAGCATCTGGCACAATCTCAGCGGTTCATTACTCGCCAGCTACTGGCGTCGACGCGCCTAGTGCAAGCTGGGGGCGCAGCATTTCTTGAATTTTTTGCCGCTGCCACAGAAGCAGGGATCGTTGCGCTTCAGCGTGTTCATTGCCACCGGTTCGCTGTTCAACGGCTCTCCGTCGATATAGCGCCAGGCACCCTGCTCGCGCACAAAACGACTGCGCTCATGCATAAACCCCACCATCCCCTGCTGCTGGTACACCGCCTTAAACTCCACCCATGCGCTGTCCCCATCGGCCGAGGCGCCAGGTTCTGTGGATAGCACCTGCAAACGCCGCCAGAAAATATCCAGCGGCAACTGCAGTTGCGCCGGGCGGGTGCTGCTGTGCCAGCTTGTCAGCAGGTAGTCGGTTTGCCCGCTGGCATAGGCCACAAAGCGCGAACGCATCAACTGCTCGGCGGTTTCTGCCGGCCGCTCGCCAGCAATGATCGGGGCGCAGCAACGGGTGCCCGGCCTGCCGCTGCCACAGCCACACAGGGCCTTCGGATTGTTGATTGCTTCTTTCATAAGTTTTTGAATATTATGTAGTTAATATTTTTTCAGCGGATAGATCCCGGGTTCTCACCCGGTTAGATTATTGACAATTTATCGATCTGACCGTAAAGTAAGTAAACGATCACTAACTTGATCGATTTACACCAATGATTATCCATAAATTGTAAGGAGAAACCCATGAGTTTCGACGCTGAATTAGATGCAAAAGGTCTGAACTGCCCACTTCCAATCCTGCGCGCCAAGAAAGCCATTGCTGAGCTGTCTTCTGGCCAGGTATTAAAAATTGTTGCAACTGACCCAGGTTCAGTAAAAGACTTCGAAGCATTCTGCAAGCAAACTGGTAACGAGCTGCTGTCAAGCGCCGAAGCTGGTGGTGCATTCGAATTCATGATCAAAAAGTCTTAATTGACCGCTTGATTATTAAAAGGCATCAGTATCACTGATGCCTTTTTTATTCCCGTTACTTTTAATCATCAGGATTACAAAGTTTGGCAAAACGACTTTCCGCAGAAGAGCGTCGTGCCACCATCATAGAAGTTGCCAAGCGGCTATTTGCCCATACCGGCTTTCATGGTGTCTCCATCGACGAAATTGTTAAAGAGGTTGGCGTCAGTCCGGCTATTCTTTATCGCCATTTCGAATCCAAAGAAGAACTCTACCAGGCTGTATTGCAGGAATTTTCCGCCACCCGTGAATCCTATGTGGAAGCCGTGGTTGCCGACGACATCGGTTTTGAACAGGTGCTGCGTGGCATGACCACGGTATTTGTTGCCAGTATTATGAACCACCCGGATATGCTGAAAATGGAAATGCATTCACAGCTGGATGGCTCCCAGGCCAGCCAGGAATTCTTTCTTAATCGCTGGAAAAGTTTTACCGACTACATAGAATATAACCTGAATGAACTGCAGACCCAGGGCAAGATCAAACCGATTAATGCACAGGCCGCAGCGCTGATGTATCAGGGCATTATTCGCGAAGTGCTGCTGCTGAAATGCATGCAGAAATCCGACCGCTTAAAAGAAATGCCGGTCGCGGTACTGGTGGATGAAGTGATTACGCTGTTTATGAAAATCATTGAACCCAGGCGCAAAAAAGACCAGAAAGACTGAGCGAGATTCGCTCCTATATTGATAATCATATTCACACGGGTACTCACACGATGACTTCAGCCATATTAAAACCGGTTTTATTAATCCTCAGCCTGTTCTCCTTTTCGCTGCACAGTGTTGCCGCTGAACAGGCAGCGGAGTCCGCCAGCAGTAATCCCCGGGTTGTGATCGACACCAACCAGGGTGCGATTGAAGTTGAGCTTTACCCGCAGCAGGCACCGAAAACCGTGGCCAACTTCTTAAATTATGTAAAACAGGATTTTTACGCCGGCACCGTGTTTCATCGTGTGATTAAAAACTTCATGATCCAGGGCGGCGGTTTTACCACTGAACTGGAACGCAAGGACACACTGGCGCCGGTGGAAAATGAAGCCTTTAACGGCCTGCCCAACAAACGTGGCAGCATCGCCATGGCACGCACCAACCAGCCCCATTCCGCCACCTCGCAGTTTTTTATTAACACCGCAGACAATGCGTTTCTTAACTTCCGCAGTAAATCCATGCGTGGCTGGGGCTACACCGTATTCGGCCAGGTCATCAAAGGCATGGATGTGGTGGAACGCATTGAAAGCAGCCGTACCGGAGCCGGCGGCGTATTCTCACAGGACGTACCGCTGGATACGGTGGTTATTAACAGCATCAGGATTATTCAGCCCTGAGATGTGCCTGATCAGAATCGGATGCTTTAAAAGCCAAAAAAGAAAACGCGAACAACGCAAATGAGCGCGAATAAACGCAAAGTATCAAAAAGATCAAAAAAGCCCAGAGGTCATTTTCGCTTTTTCACAAATCGCGTTTATTTGCGTTGTTAGCGTTCATTCGCGTTTTCTTTTACACATATCCGTTTAAATATAATTTTAAGGCAGTGCGACAGGTGCAGCAGCTGCACGTTGTGCCATGCGGCGTCGTAACCAGCTGCTGCTGATCGCTGCGGTGATAATACACCACACCGCAAACAGTGCGCCGGGCAGTGCCGCTTCCGGCGGAAAATGCTGCAGCGCCAGCGCCACCCCCATGCCCGCATTCTGCATGCCCAGTTCAATCATCAGGGTGATCCGGTACAGCTCACTGAAGCCATACCATCTCGCCAGGTACCAGCCCGCCAGGTAACCCAGAATATTCACCAGTACCACACCCAGCAGCACCGGCAGCACCATCTCGCTGATGCGTGCCTGGTTGGCCGCCACCGCATAGCTGCAGATAACAATAATCGACAATGCTGCCACTCCCGGTGCCAGCCCCCGCGCCCGCGGCAACAGGCGACCCAGCCAGCGCTGCACCAGCAGCCCCAGCATCAACGGCAGCAGCACCGTTTGCACAATGGTCAGCATCAGTGGCATAAATTCCACCGGCAGGATCGCACCTCCCAGCCACTTCACCAGCAGGGGCGTCAACAGCGGCGACAGCAGGGTTGCCACGGTGGTCAGGGTGACTGAAAAGGCCACCGCACCGCCGGCCAGAAACACCATCACGTTGCTCGCCATGGCACCCGGGGCGCAGCCGACAATAATAAAACCCAGCGCTATGGCCGGGGTGAAACCGGGGTATTGCGCCACCAGGTACGCCAGCAGCGGCATCACACTGAACTGTGCCAGCACACCGAGCGCAATGCGTTTAGGGTTGATAATTTCGCGTTTTATATCCGCCGCATCCAGCACCAGGCCCAGCGCGAACATGGTGGCGGCAAAAAACCACAGAAAGTAATCCCTGAATACGAGAAACAGCGGTGGATGCAGGTAAGCCAGCAACGCCCCCAGCAGGGTCAGCAGCGCCAGCTGGTTGGCAATAAAACTGAAGATACGTTGCATGAATTCCCGCCCGGTTTGTTGTTATGCGTTCTACGATAAACCTGTGACTATGCGCTATTACTCTGTCAGCGCTATTTATCAGCACCAGCGTGTTGCGGCCTGTGGCCGGCTAATTTTGCGATTAGCCCGCATCAGCCCTGTATAGATGCCGCCACTATGGTTAAAATGCGCACTTTAGCAAAAGCTGTCGGCCTTCGCCTCTTTATCGGACAACACAGCATCGGTCAACCCAGCTCCATCAACACAGGAATGCAATGTGAATAATACCAGCAACTTCCCCTGGCTCCGTATGCGCCGCATGCGTCGTGATGATTTCAGCCGCTGCCTGATGCGTGAAACCCAGCTCAGCCCCGGCGACCTGATTTACCCGGTATTTGTGCTGGAAGGCGAGAACCAGCGTGAAGCGGTTCCTTCCATGCCCGGGGTTGAACGCCTGAGCATCGACCTGCTGTTAAAGGATGCCAAGGAATGCGTACAACTGGGTATCCCGCTGATTTCACTGTTCCCGGTGGTACCCACGGAAAAAAAATCACTGGATGCGGCGGAAGCCTATAACCCCGATGGCCTCGCGCAACGTGCCGTGCGCGCCATCAAGCAGGCATTTCCGCAACTGGGCGTGATGACCGATGTCGCGCTCGATCCCTTTACCACCCACGGCCAGGACGGACTGATTGACGACAGCGGTTATGTGGTGAATGACGACACCACCGAAGTGCTGTGCAAGCAGGCAGTGTCCCATGCCGAAGCCGGTGCGGACATTGTTGGCCCGTCGGACATGATGGACGGGCGCATCGGCCAGATCCGCGAGTCACTGGAGTCCGCCGGGTATATTCACACCCGCATTCTGGCCTACTCTGCCAAATATGCCTCCAGCTTCTACGGCCCGTTCCGTGATGCAGTGGGTTCGGCCGCCAATCTCAAGGGCGGCGATAAAAAAACCTACCAGATGGATCCGGCCAACAGCGACGAAGCAATTCGCGAAGTGGTACTGGACCTGCAGGAAGGCGCGGATATGGTAATGATCAAACCCGGCATGCCTTACCTGGACATCGTCCGCCGCATAAAAACCGAATTGCAGGTACCGACTTACGCCTACCATGTCAGTGGCGAATACGCGATGCTCAAGGCCGCGGCGCAAAATGGCTGGCTGGATGAAAAAGCCTGCGTACTGGAAGCACTGCTGTGCTTTAAGCGCGCCGGTGCCGATGGCATCCTCACCTACTTCGCCAAAGATGCCGCGCGCTGGTTGCAGGAATAAACCTGCACGTGCATTACTGCAATAGATAACCAATAAAAAGCTAAGCACTTATGTCCGTTTCCACAGCCGACCGTTATGCCGTTATCGGCAATCCGATTGCACACAGCAAGTCACCGCAAATCCATGCAGCATTCGCAGAGCAAACCGGTGAGCCATTGGTATACACCGCCGAGCTGGTCGAGATGGGTGGGGTTGAAAACTTTGTAAAAGATTTTGCCGCCAACAATGGCAAGGGGCTAAATGTCACCGTACCCTTTAAACAGGATGCATTCCAGATTGCCACCGAGTTATCACCCCGCGCGCAACGCGCCGGTGCAGTGAATACACTGAAATTACAGGGTGATATTATTTACGGCGACACCACCGATGGTGTGGGGCTGTTAAATGATTTAACGCAGAATCATCAGATTCAGCTGAAAGACAAGCGGATCCTGGTTGTTGGCGCCGGCGGTGCAGTGCGTGGCGTACTCGAGCCCTTATTACTCAGCCAGCCACAGCAACTGGTGATCGCCAATCGCACCCTCAGCAAAGCCGAGCAACTGGCACATGACTTTGCCAGCTTCGGCGCGATCAGCG
>JBFFND010000128.1:0-6840 GCA_041563375.1 Gammaproteobacteria bacterium
AAACAATATCGGGCAGCGTGAGCAGGAGGAGGTGCTGTATACACTGTACAGTATGCGTTCGCACATTATGCATGTTTGAGCAGGCGTTTATTGCAGGGAGAGTGTTTTATGTAGAGTGGATCAAGCGTCAGCGGATCCACCGGATACCTTGAAACTAAAATCTGTTGCGTTACAGCAGGCCTGCAGCACTGCAAACACTTGCTTTATTGATGAGCTTTTACACGGGTGCTCGGTGGATCCGATTCGCTTGATCCACCCTACAGCAGTGGTTTCCGTTTTGCGCCGGTCGACATGTCAGCGCTGTGTTAACTATTCAGGTGATTGATCAGGGTAATAAAATCATCCGCGGCACAGGGCGCGCCCCATAAATATCCCTGGCCGTAATCTATCCCCATTTCAATGATTTTTTCCAGTTGCTCCGGGGTTTCTATGCCTTCAGCCACCAGTTTCATGCCCAGCCCTTTTGCAAGTCCATAGATGGCGGTGACAATTGCGATGTCATCCGGGTCATGGGTGATGCCGTCGGTAAAGGAACGGTCGATCTTAAGGATATCAATCGGCAGGCTTTTTAAATAACTCAATGACGCGTAACCGGTACCGAAGTCGTCGATTGCGATGCGTATGCCCATCTGGTGCAGTTGATTGAGTCGTGATTCGGCATGGTCTTCATTGCTTAGCAGGGTACTTTCAGTGAGTTCGATTTCCAGTTGAGACGCATCGAGCTGGTACCTGTCCAGCATTGTTTTGAACAGGCTGACCAGGTCCTGTTCCTTGAACTGCCGTGCTGAAACGTTAATCGAAACATTGTCCACCGCAATACCTTGTTGCTGCCAGCTTTTGAATTGCGCGCAGGTTTGCTCAATCACCTGCTCACCCAGCGGAATGATCAGGCCGGTTTCTTCGGCAATGCCGATAAATTCATCCGGTGGCACTATGCCCTGTTGTGGATGATTCCAGCGTACCAGCGCTTCCATGCCACTGGCCAGGCCGTTGTGCAAATTCATTTTTGGTTGATAGTACACCAGCAGTTCATTCTGTTTTATGGCCTTGCGTAAACTGGTTTCCAGTTGCAGGCGACGGGTTGCCTGCTGGCTGAGCTCGGGTGAATAAAACTCATAACCATTGCCGCCTTTTTCCTTGGCGCGGTACAGCGCTGACTCAGCGTGGCTTAGCAGCTGGCTGCAGTCATCACCATCCTGCGGATAGACGCTGATACCCATACTGGCCTTGATGTAAATGTCCTGATCATCCAGCAGCATATTGTGGGGAATGAGCCTGGAAAACTTGGCAACAATACTGCCGATGTCTTCCAGCTGGGAAAGATTTTCAATAACCAGGTTAAATTCATCACCGCCGCTGCGCGATAGTGTGTCGGTATCACGAATCGACTTGCGCAGACGCGTGGCTACTGACTGAATCAGTCTGTCGCCGTTATGGTGTCCCAGTGAGTTGTTAATCAGCTTCAGGTTGTCGATATCAATGCTGATCAGCGCAATCATCTTGCCGCTACGTTGTGCACGTAAAATAGCGGACTCCAGCCGGTCGAGTAGTAAATTCCGGTTGGGCAGGCCGGTAAGGCTGTCATGGTATTGCAGCTGTTCTACCTGGCGACGATATTGCTCGCCCATTACTATCCGGCGCACTCGCTGCCCGAATACCGACCAGTTGATTGGCTTGGTGACATAGTCAATAGCACCGGCATTAAAAGCCGCTGTTACCGAGGCATCGTCATCCAGTGAAGTCACAATAAGCACGGGGGGAGGCTGGCTATTCTGGGAACAGATGTCCCGGCAGGCGCGAATCCCGTCGATGTCCGGCATGACCAGGTCAATAATCGCCAGCTCGTAGTTGTAGTCACGGCAGAGTGCAATCGCTTCACGGCCATTGCGTGCCTCGCTCACCCGGTAACCGGCCTTGTTGAGAAAGTGCCGCAGTAACAGCACGATGGATGGGTCATCATCTGCAATCATGATGTGCCCAGAAACGGGCTCTGGAGAAGAAACCTGGCTTTCCATGCTCAAAAGACATCCAAAAAACAGCGACGGAAACCTGATACTAGCACAGGACTGCACAATAATCGGGCGACTGGAGCAGCAAAATGGCATTTTTTGTCCGCTTATGTCCGCCCTGGGGGATCAGTGCTCCTCTGAACAATGAGAGCTGGTCTCCTGGGGACATGTCATCATTGCTCAGGGGGCTCTGGTGTGACTGCGGTTCTGTGCTCAAGTGCCCGGATCAGGCTGTGATATGGTCGCTATTTTGCCATAAGGCAATTGAAAAGCGCACAATGTTGCTTGGTTGCATCGGCGTTGCAGGTTATCATTACGTCCTCTATATTTTGTCACTACGCCGAATTTACCCGGCGAACTATTAATTAAGATAAGCATGAATCCCAATTTCCTGGAATTTGAACAGCCTATCGCCGAGTTAGAGGCGAAAATTGAAGAGCTCCGTTATGTTGGAGACGATACAGAAATCAATATCGGCGACGAAATCGCTCGCCTGCAGAATAAATGTCAGGGCCTGACCGAGTCGATCTTCAGCAAGCTCAGCTCATGGCAAACCTCGCAGCTGGCGCGGCATCCCCAGCGCCCCCATACACTGGATTACATCGATCGTATCTTTACCGATTTCGAGGAATTACACGGTGATCGCAGCTATGCCGACGACAAGGCGATTGTTGGCGGCGTGGCGCGTCTGGACGGTCGCCCGGTGATGGTGATCGGCCACCAGAAAGGCCGCGATACCCGGGAAAAAATTCGCCGTAATTTCGGCATGCCACGCCCGGAAGGCTACCGTAAGGCGCTGCGCCTGATGAAGATGGCCGAGCGTTTCAAAATGCCAGTGCTGACCTTTATAGACACCCCCGGCGCCTATCCAGGCATCGGCGCGGAAGAGCGGGGTCAGTCGGAAGCGATTGCCCGCAACCTGTTTGAAATGGCCGCACTGAAAACCCCGATTATCTGCACTGTGATCGGTGAAGGTGGTTCCGGCGGTGCGCTGGCGATTGGCGTGGGCGACAAGGTGATGATGCTTAAATACAGTACCTATTCGGTGATTTCTCCGGAAGGCTGTGCATCCATTCTATGGAAAAGTGCCGAGCGGGCACAGGATGCCGCCGAAGCGCTGGGTATTACCGCTCCGCGCTTAAAAGAACTGGGCCTGATCGACCAGATCATTGATGAACCACTGGGCAGCGCCTACCGTGATATCGATGCCACTGCACGCAATATGCAGCAGGCACTGAAGGATAGCCTGGATAATCTCAGTCAGATGGGGCTGGATAAGCTGCTGGATGCTCGATACCAGCGTCTGATGAACTATGGCGACTACACCGAGTAGTCACCATCAGCAGGCAGAGCTCAGTGCGCATCAGCTGGCTCTGCAACTCAGCCAGCTCGCGCAACAATATGCCATAACCGACTGGTGTCTCGCCTACAGTGGCGGTGTTGATTCACAGGTGCTGCTGCATCTGCTGCATCAAGTTCAGCAGCAGCCCGAGTTACATGGCTCATTTCAGCTTAATCTCAGTGCGGTGTATATTGACCACCAGCTACAGGCAGAGTCATCCGCCTGGGCAGAACACTGCGCACAGCAGTGTGCCGCGTTGAACATTCCCTTTCAAACTATTGCAGTGAATGCACAGGCCGAAGCCGGCGAAAGTCCGGAAGCCGCAGCCCGCGCTGCGCGTTATGCGGCATTTAAGAAAATTATCCAGCCGGGTATGTGCCTGCTCACCGCACAGCATCAGGATGACCAGGCAGAAACCGTGCTGATACAGTTATTGCGTGGTGCCGGTGCGGCGGGTCTGTCGGCGATGCCTGAGCTCTGCGTATTTGCCGAGGGCTGGCACGCTCGCCCATTATTGAATATTTCACAGCAGGCCATTCACACCTATGCACAGCAGTATCAACTGCAGTGGGTGGAAGACCCCAGTAATCAGCTGCCTCACTACGATCGCAACTTTCTGCGCCAGAGTATTATGCCCACGCTGCAACAACGCTGGCCTTCTGTAAATAAAACCCTGGGTCGTTTTGCCCGCCAGCAGGCGGAAAACAATGCATTACTCGAAGAACTGGCGCTGATCGATTTACAGCCACTGCAACAAAGCGATGGCGGACTCGATATCTGTGGACTCAGGCAATTAAGTTCAGCCCGCGCCAGAAATGCATTGCGTTACTGGATTAAAACGCAACAGGCCGGTATGCCGTCCAGCGCCATACTCAGCCAGTTGTTGCAGCAGATACAAAGTGACGATCATGACAGTCACCTGTGTGTGAGCTGGGCAGGCAATGAAGTGCGGCGTTTTCGTGATACGTTGTATTTGCTGAAACAATCCCAACACGATGCGCAACAGGTAATTGAATGGAATGGTGAACAGCCGCTTGAATTGCCATCACTGGGTAAACAACTGGCATTTATCAAGGCTGTGTCAGGAGTAGAAGCACCGTATGTTTTAACAGCCGATATTCTTCAGCAGCCTTTAAGCATTCGTTTTCGTCAGGGGGGTGAGCGCATTCAACCGGCAGGTCGGCAGGGACACCGCGATTTGAAAAAACTGTTCCAGGAAGTGTCAGTAGCGGAATGGCAGAGAGAGCGTATTCCGTTGCTGTATGCAGGTGGTCATCTGGTGGCGGTGGCTGGTTACTGGCTGGCGGATGAGTGGGCTTGTAAGGGGCAGGGAGTGTTGTTGCGTGTTGATGAGCTGGATGGATAGTAAATACATGCAATATTTCATATAGGGTGGTATCAAACGAAGCGGATCCACCATTGTAAAAAGTCATTTGTCGTTAGTCCAACGTCATTAGTCAAAAGCGTAAAACCGACTAACAAACTACGATACCTACCTGCACGATAAAATTAGCTGTGCTGTTTCGCCTTTCTGGCGACTCACTTCTTTTTCTACAGCAAAAAAGAAGTAAGCAAGAAAATGCCGTTCCCGGTCACTTGCCCGCAAAAAACGCGGGTTCCCGAAAATGCTTCGAGAAATTATTTGGATTTAATTAAGTTAACCGACGACATTATCTTCGTTGCCGGGTCGTGCTGGAGTGCCGTCCAGGCACATCAGCACTCAAAATCACATCCCTGTGATTTTGCCCCTAAGTAGAAAGCATTTTCGGCAAGTGACAGGGAAGGTTGTCGCAAGCCCATCAGTTTAGAAGTGTTTTTACAGTTCGGTGCAGGCTTTTTCCCCTTCGCACAAGCTGATGAGCGAGTGATTTTTGTGGAAGCTTTCTGCGAGGATGTCTGAGCGGATCATGTTTTCTATGATTCGTGAGTTCCGCAGCAGCCACAAAAATCGGGAGTGAAGAAGGCACTTTTATTTTCGCCTTTTGAAAATAAAAGCTTGTGTGCGGGGCGGCATTCTTTTGCTTCCTTTTCTGTTGCTGCAGACAGAAAAGGGAGTCGCCAGAAAGGCGAAACAGCACTGTTAAGTCGCCTATGTAGGTAAATAGTATTTAAACATTTAAGTTAATTGTCATAGAGTGCTGTTTAATCACACCATGTGGCACGGCACGGTGGATCCGCTTCGCTTGATGCCACCCTACAAAAAATATCATTCGTCGAGGCGTCTAATTCGCAGCAGGATCCATTTGCAACGGATTCAACTGCACCCCCAACGTGCCTCTGGGCACTGTCAGGGTAATCCGTTCGCCATCGCGCAATACATCTACATTGGTGTAGCTGTTGATATCACCATCCAGGGTGGCCTGGCGAATGTCGGTCCAGCTGAGAATCTTTTTATTGTCGTAACTTAAAATAATATCGCCCGTGCTAAAACCGGCAGTCTCTGCCGGTGAACCGGCCATGACGGATGACACTTCAACCCGGTTATTCTGTCCGCTTTGGTACAGGTATTTATCATAACTTGCCTCATCCAGTTCACTGCGCAGTGAGATTCTGTTCTGGTTGAGTTCGCGTAATTCATTACGGTACTGTGCTGCCTGCTCAGGATAGCGGCGTATCAGGTTCTGTAATTCAAGCTGGCGATAATTTTGCTGGCTGATACGACGCAGTAACTGGCTGGCCTGGTCGGCAGATACCCCGGCGGCGAGCAGGTCGTCCTGGTTGGGTTCAACCGGGCGGGCGGGTGCAAATACGGTTTGCGTATGGGGTTTATCCGGCTGGTTTGAATTCTCTGCGCTAGCGTTATCGCCGGTGTCGGCTGAGTTGATTTCATCAAGCTGTTGTTGCAGTCGTTCAACCTGGTATTTCAACAGTTCGAACTGCAACAGGTTAACCGGGATCTGGTCCGAGGTTTTATAGGTGTTATCGCCTGAAGGTGAATCGTACTGCGCCACGGGAGCTATTGCGGGCTGGCTGCTAAGGCCGCCGAGATAGCCTGCAGCATAACCCAGGCTGGTTGCGAGCACGATGGTAAGCAGGTGGTTTTTCATACGAGAAAAAATAAAGTCCGCTAATGAACGCAAATAAACGCAAATTTATAACTAATCTAAAACATACAGCTGCACAGCACTTGATCCTGTCTGACCAACGAGCAAAGACTGATGACGCTAACAAGGGTGGATCAAACGCAGTGGATACACCGTGTCGCGCAGGACTTAATAATGGAACAGAATTAATAGCGTGATGCGCTCGTTCCCACGCAGGAGCTTGGGAACGAGAAACAGTACTTATAACGTCAATACCTAGTGGCGTGACTTATCCCGCTTATCCCACATCTCCTGTGCCATTTTCAGCGCTGCGTCCGGTGTATCCGCCTTGTTCAGCAGACGCAGTGCAATCGCCGCAGTGCCGGTAATCGCCGCCTGTGCGTACTCGTCTTCATCTTCGCCACGCCAGATGGCGGTGAGTCGATGTTCACTCAGGCTGGCTTCT